>CALPSU020000254.1 GCA_943326315.2 Chryseobacterium gleum | reverse complement strand
TCACCGTAATAAGAAATATAATTACCGCCCACTTTTAACCCAGTTTTTACCAATTGACTAGCACGTTCAATCTTACTCGTTGGAATTTTGTCGATTGTCTTCATATTAGATTACATTTTTTCTTTGAATAAAAATTTAGCTAAATCAAATAGACTTTCTAATGGTTTGCTATCTAAAAATAAGGAAGATGTTGTGAGTGATTTCTCAATTAAAATATCTGTTTTTTCGAAATTAGAAGAAGTATCATCCAACCAAAATTTTAAAATAAATAAAAATTGAATCCAAACTCCTTCACTCATAACAGGTGTTGTAATTGTGGCAATTTTTTCATTTTTGATGGGGGACTCAATTTTTAATTCGATAAATTTTTTGAATGATTTTCTAAAATCTTTTAATTGAAGACAGTTTTTTAGAGTATTACTTTCAGCTTCAAGGGTATAAACAATATAGCTTCTATTTAAAGTGAAAACTTCAAATAAGGAGAAAAAATAAGTTAAAAGTTTATCCTTATCAGAATAATGATCGAATTCGTTATTGTTTTCGATAATTTCAGTAACATTTTCTAAAAACTTAACCCAAATTCTTTGCTTGAGCGCTTTAAAAGATCCGAAGTAAGAATAGAATGTTGTTTCTTCGATCAAATGTTTTTTACAAAATGTGAAGACATTTTTCGGTTCTATTTCGCTTTCTAGAACATCTTCCATATAAATTGTGATGATTGAATTTTCATCAAAACTATTTTCTGAATTTACATTTTCTAGTGTAGACATTTTTAGATATTTATTATTTCTATAAATGTACTACTTATTATTGTTTAATAAAAATTAATAAATGTTAAACAAAATTATTTTTTATAAATTTTTAAAATAGCGCTTTTCAGAGCTTGTTTCCAGACATTCATTTCATGTCCACCATTGTAATTTTTAACTTGATAGGTAATCTTTTCTTTTCGTTTACTTAATTCGATTCGTAATTGTTCATTTACTGCTTTAATAATTCCAGTAAATCCATCGCTTGTTCCTACACTCAAATAAAAATGATGAGGTAGTTTTTTAGCTTGATCAAATGTTTTCCAATAATTAGGGTAATTGTATGCTGTCCATTTTGAATTTGAAAAACCTCCTGTTTTGTCTCTAAATGCAGCAACATCAGATCGAGCGAATGAAGTTTGATCAGGGAAAGGAAAATAGGAGGCAGGACTCATTAAAATGGCGTTTTGAAATAGTTCGGGATATTTTAAAATGAAACGAAGACTCCCATAGCCACCAGCAGACATTCCTCCAATACTCGTTGATTCAAAATCTGTTTTAACTCTATATTTTTTTTGAATTGTAGGCAATAAATCTTTGATTATGGCTGATTCCATTTTTTCTACACCATCTACAAACCAACTATTTCCTCCGTCTGGCATTACGATGATAAAATCTTTTATTGAGTCAGATACTATTAGTTCATCCATTATTGATTTTATTTCACCCGAACCCATCCAAGAGGTTTCATTTCCTCCGTGTCCGTGTAAAAGATACAAGACATCGAAATGCTTAATCGAGTCGGAATAATAACGAGGAGGTAAATAAATCATTACATTCCAATTTCGATTTAATTGGTTTGAAAAAAGTGTGGTTTGAATTAGTTTAATTTCATTTATAGCGGTTTCAACTTTGTTTGCACCTTCGCTTTTTTGTTTAGTTTCTGTACAGGCAAAAACTAAAATCAAAGGTATAAAGTATAGCAATAATCGTATCATAGCATAAAACTAAAAAAGGAGTGAAATTCACTCCTTTTAATAATATTTATATACAATTAGTGTTGGTGACCGTGAACGCCATGAGCGTGTCCGTGGTCTAACTCTTCTTGAGAAGCAGGTCTAACTTCTAGAATTGTTCCTTCGAAATGCAAGTCTGTTCCAGCTAAAGGATGATTGAAATCCATTTTTACCAATTCATCTTTAATTTCAAGAACAATTCCTCTTAAATGATTTCCTTCGTTATCAGACATAGGAACTAATGCACCTACAAAAATATCTTCGTTAAATTTCCCTTCTTCATCGTTAAAAACATTTGTAGGAATCATAGCTATTTGATCATCCGTACGATCTCCATAAGCATTTTCTGAGTCAATAGCGAATTTGAATAAGTCGCCAACAGCTTTATCTTTCAAATTTTCTTCGAATTCAGGAATAACAGATCCTGTACCATATAAAAAAAGCATTGGGTTTTCTGTTGTAGTTTCTTCTATTGTTTCTCCTGTTTTATGGTTTGTCAGCTTGTAAGTCAAGGAAACAACCATGTTTGCATCAATTTTCATACGTTTGATTTTAAAATAATGCAATAAAGTTAAGAAGAATCTGAACTTCAGAATGGAATGTTAATAAATAAGGATATTATTTTTTTAAATATTGTTCAGCTGTCATTACTGTAATTTCAGCTGTTTTGTAGTCTTTTAGATTCCTTGTTAAAAGTGTTTTTACATTGTTTTCAATTGCAGTGAAATACTGTAAAGCATCTTCAAAATCTTTAAAATCCGAAGATAATGCTAATTCAACAGTTTTATCAGTAACTGGTAATACATTTACCAATGTCTTGAACATGAGCATTTTTTTTCTAGCATGGACAGTTGAAAACTGTCTAGATAAAATGTAATTGATATTTGAAAAAGATAAAGAAGAAACATGAATTTTTATCTTATCAGAATCTGCTTCAGAAAACAGATAAGCAGAATATTCATAAAATGGTTCACGTTGACTTAATAAATCAAGTATTATGTCGGTATCAACAAAAATATTGTCCATTATCTACTGGTATTTTTGATCTAAATAATCAGAATAACCTTTTTTATGATCAAAATTATCAGGTAAATTTACAATGCCTGATAATTCTTTCACTAATGGTGTGATTTTTTTTTCAGAAATGTTATTTTGAGTTGTGATATTCAATAGATAAGTTTCAATTAGTTTTGAAAGGCTAATTTGGTGCGCTTTTGCATAATTTTTTGCACCCTCAATAATTGATTGATCAAGCTTTAGTGTTAATTTAGTGTCCATAATTTAAAGTTTATACGTGTAAAAATAAGTATTTCACACGTATAAACCAATTTTATTTAAGATTAATCAGCATATTCCTTGAAAATACCATTCAACCATCTTAACATAAAGAACAATAATACAGCTGCTGCTCCTAATAAACAAAAGTTCACTAAGAAAAAATTAGCTTTTTGCTCATAACCATCCCAAAGACTACTCAATACTCCTGATAATTTATTTCCGATAGATGTTGCTAAAAACCAACCCCCCATCATTAATGCTGTTAAACGTGGAGGACTTAATTTTGAGACCATAGATAATCCCATCGGACTCAAGAATAATTCACCAATTGTTATAACCGCATACGATGAAATGAACCACCAAGCAGAAGATTTTACACCACCATTTTGACTTGCATGAACTGCTGCATACATTACTAAACAAGATAAAGCAGAAATAATTAGTCCAAAAGCTATTTTAGTTGGGGTTGATGGTTCTCTTCCTTTTCTTCTTAAAAATGCAAAGAACGCCAATACAAGTGGAGTTAAAGCGATTACCCAGAAAGGATTAACAGATTGAAATAAAGGGGTGTTAAATAGTAATTCAGTTTCACCGTCTTTTGGTAAATCTGATTTTTTCATATTTTTAAAATAGGGAGGATAAGCCAATTCGGTTTTAGTTTTATCCGCTACTCGGAATTGATCATCCATTACAACTTGTTCAGATTTCACATATTCCATAGAGTCAATTAATTGTAATTTCCCCATAGTACCCGTCATTGCTTTAGGCATTTCTCTATCCGTATATCTATCCGCCCAGGTATTTAAAGTAGATCCATTTTGTTTGAAAACTGCCCAAAAACAAATTACAACAGAAAATATTGCCAACATTGCAGCTATTGGTCTTTTTTCTTCTTTAGGAGATTTATAAAGTAATCGACCATAGAAGAAAATTATTGGTAAACATCCTAGTAAGAATGCATCTGTAGTATCAGATCCTATAAAATTTCCTCCGGGATTTGTTTCAGAAGTAATGCCATTTAAATAATATCCAATCAATCCGAATACAATGGATGGTAACAATATAAGGCCGAAAATTTTACCTAGTGGCATATCTCCTTCTTGA
>CALPSU020000253.1 GCA_943326315.2 Chryseobacterium gleum | reverse complement strand
TGTACTCTACTTTGAAATAAAATGTTTAATCAAAAAAGAAAAATTTTAGTATTAGCACCACACACTGACGATGGGGAGTTTGGGTGTGGAGGAACAATAGCTAAATTTATTAAGGAAGGTCATGATGTTTATTATGCAGCTTTTTCTGCATGTCAACAATCTGTTTTACCTCAGTTTCCTTCAGATATTTTGATAACTGAAGTCAAAGAGGCAACTAATATATTAGGTGTAAAGCCTTCTAATCTTATATTATTTAATTACGATGTAAGAACATTTGGTTATCATAGACAAGAAATATTAGATGATTTAATCAAACTTCGTGAAGATATTAAACCTGATTTAATTTTTATTCCAACAATTACAGATGTTCATCAAGACCATCATACAATTGCAGAAGAAGCAATGAGGGCTTTTAAATTTAATAGCATATTATCTTATGAGCTCCCATGGAATAATTTCTCATTTACTACTTCTAGTTTTGTTCACTTAGATGAAGAATATATTAAAACAAAAGTATTAGCTTTAAAGGCATACCAATCTCAGGCACATAGACCATATTCAGATGAAGATTTTGTTCGTTCTTTGGCTCGAATTAGAGGTGTTCAGATTGGGATTAAATATGCAGAAGCTTTTGAGGTTGTAAGATGGATAATTAGTTAAAATGAAAGTTTCAAAAATTATTAAATTTATATCCCCAATATCATGTTCATCTTTCAAAGATTATGATATTGAAACAATTAAAAGTATAAATGATTTGAGTTTTAATTTTAATTCTTTAGGATGGTGTTCTGATGGTAATATCGAAATACTTAAATCTTTAAAAGGAGGGACCGTTTTAATTTCTCAAAATACTGAAAATGAGTTAACAAGTCGAAACATTGATATTCATTTTAATAAAATTATAGTTGATAACCCTAGAAAATCTTTTGCTGAAATATTACGGGAGTTTTTTATTGAAAAAGTTGAATACGGTAAAGTACATACTAGTTCAGTTATTGATGCAAGTGTAAATTTTGACTTATCTAAAGTTGTAATTGGGCCAAATGTTGTAATTGAAAAAAATGTAATCTTAGGTTCATTTGTGATTATTGAGGCAAATACTGTATTAAAAGCTGGTACAATAATTCATGACAATGTTAAAATAGGTTCAAATTGTACTATCGGAGGTGTTGGTTTTGGCTATGAACCAAATGATAATGGGGTTTATGAATTAATCCCTCATATAGGAAATGTAATATTAAAGGAATTTGTTGAAATTGGAAATAATGTTTGCATAGATCGAGCAGTTATAGGTTCAACTATTCTTGAGAAAGAAGTGAAAATAGACAATCTAGTTCATATTGCACATGGAGTACATATTGAATCTAATAGTTTAATAATTGCTCATGCTATGATTGCTGGAAGTGTTAAAATTGGAAAAAATACATGGGTAGCTCCTTGTTCAGCGATTAAACAAAAAGTATCTATAGGAGATAATGTGATCATTGGCTTAGGGAGTGTAGTTCTAAAAGATGTTCAGAACAATGAAGTTGTTGTAGGTGTGCCAGCTAAAAATATAATCAAATGAGATTATCGGTCATTATTCCATGCAGAAATGAAGTTAGATATATACAAGAATGTATAGAGGCAATTTATTCAAACGATCTACCATTTGGGATTGAATTAAGTGTTATTGTTGTTGATGGCATGAGTGATGATGGTACCAGAGAATTAGTTCAAGAAACTGCTAAAAGTCACACGAAATTATTTTTAATAGACAATTTAGAAAAATTAACCCCATATGCCTTCAATCTAGGTTTAAATTTTTTAGTAGCCGATTATTATCAAATTGTAGGTGCAAGACATATCATTTCTACTAATTACTTAAGAAAATCAATTGAATTGTTAGAAACTAATAATTTAATTTGGTGTGTTGGAGGAAAATTAATTAATCAGTATACTACAAATACAAGTAAAATAATTTCAAAAGCAATGGATACTTCTTTTGGGATGGGGTTAGGAAATTTTAGAATTTTAGAAAAATCAAATTTTACAGATACCATAACAAGTCCTATGTATCCAAATTGGGTGTTTGAAAAAATTGGATATTTTGATGAGGAGTTAATAAGGAATCAAGACGATGATTTTAATTTCCGGGTTACTCAAGCTGGAGGAAAAATTTGGTTTGAGTCTGAAATATCATTAAAGTATTATGTAAGAGGAAATTTTAAAGGTTTATATAAACAATTTTTTCAATATGGATATTGGAAAGTGTATGTCAATAAAAAACATGGTGCCGTAACAACGCTTAGACAGTTAGTTCCACCACTTTTTGTATTGTATTTGTTTTTAATTCCGCTTCTATTTTTCATTTCTTCATTTTTGTTTTACTTGTCTCTTTTAGGTCTTTTATTATATACTTCTTTAGCTGTTTATTTTGGAGTTAAAAAGTCGGTTGGTTTGAAAGAATTTACTGGAATTGTTAAGACCTTTCCTATTTTACATTTTAGTTATGGATTTGGATATTTGCAAGGATTGGTGCATTTTTTTATTTTAAGAAAAAAACCTTCAAATAACCAAAAGAGTTTATCAAGATAATGCTTAATTTAGCAAAAAATTAATACTACAATGATTCCATTTTCACCCCCTCGTATTGATCAAAAAATAATTGATGAAGTTACGGCTGCATTAAAATCAGGGTGGATTACTACTGGTCCTAGAACTAAGTTGTTTGAAAAAAAAATCACTGAATACTGTGGGCACAAATCTACTATTGCTTTAAATTCTGCTACTGCAGGATTAGAGTTGATTCTTAGATGGTTTGGTGTAAAAGAAGGAGATGAGGTGATTTTGCCTGCTTATACATATTGTGCAACTGCGAATGTTGTAATACATTGTGGAGCTACTCCTGTTTTTGTTGATATAAATCCAATAGATTTTAATATTTCAGTAAATGCTATTGAAAAAGCTATTACTAACAAAACAAAAGTGATTATGCCTGTTGATTTTGCTGGTTTACCCTGTGATTTTGATGAGCTCAATGCTTTAGTTAGAAGACGTGATTTTATTGACAAATTTATTCCAGCAACCGATGTTCAAAATAAATTAGGAAGAATATTAGTACTTTCTGATGCTGCTCATTCTTTTGGCGCTCTATATAAAGGGAATGTTTCAGGAAGTTTAACGGATATTTCGGTTTTTTCTTTTCACGCTGTTAAAAATTTAACAACAGCTGAAGGTGGAGCAATTGCTTTTAATTTACCCGAACCATTTGACAATGAAGAAGTTTATAAACAATTTTGTGTTACTACTTTACATGGTCAAAATAAAGATGCTTTAGCTAAAACTCAAAAAGGAAATTGGAAATATGATGTTTTGGAGGCAGGTTATAAATGTAACATGACTGATATTTCTGCTGCAATTGGATTAATTGAATTGGAAAGATATAAAGATGATTCTTTAGTGAAAAGAAAATATATTTTTGACACTTTTAAAAGAAGGTTGTCTAATTTTGATTGGGCTGAATTACCTGTGTACGAAACAGATTCTAAATTTTCATCCTATCATTTATTTCCATTAAGGATTAAAAATATTACAGAAGAGCAAAGAGATGAGATAATTAAAAGCATTTTTGATGAAGATGTTTCAGTAAATGTACATTTCATACCAGTTCCAATGCTTTCTTTTTATGCTAACAAAGGATATGATATTAATAATTATCCTGTTGCTTTAGATTCTTTTAAAAGAGAAATCTCCTTACCTGTTTTTTATGATTTAACGGATGAGCAAATAGATCAAGTGTTAAAAGCAGTTATTAAATCTGTAAATTCTGTTTTGAATTGAAAAGATTTTTTGACATCATTGTTTCTGGTATTATTTTATTGATATTTCTTCCAATTGGATTATTAATCTCTTTAACTATTATTTTTGAAAGTAGAGGAGGGGTTTTCTATCGCCAGGTAAGAATAGGAAGAAAAGGAATTCCATTTAGGTTGTTTAAATTCAGGACAATGTGTTTAGATGCAGATAAAGCAGGGAAATTAACAGTTGGAATGAGAGACTCAAGAATAACTAAAGTTGGTTTTTTTCTTCGAAAATTAAAGTTAGATGAATTCCCTCAATTTATTAATGTTTTAATCGGTCAAATGAGTATAGTTGGACCACGACCAGAAGT
>CALPSU020000252.1 GCA_943326315.2 Chryseobacterium gleum | reverse complement strand
GCACCAAGTAATGCTTGAGAATTATTGAAGTATTTTTGATTTCCGGATAAATTTGTTCCAGTAATAACTATTGGTAAAGTATAGGAATCACAAATAGTTTGATTAGCTGGGCTTGTTAAAACTGGCGTATTATTTATGGTAACTAAGAAGCTTTTTTCATCTTTACACGTTCCATTAGCATCATAAATCCAAACGGTTTGCGTAGATGTGATTGTTGAAGCAGTTATTTGAGTGCCAAGTAAAGCTTGAGAATTGTTGAAGTATTTTTGATTTCCGGATAAGTTTGTTCCTGTTATTGTTGGCAAAGTATAGGAATCGCAAACAGTTTGATTACCTGGGTTTGTTAAAACTGGGGTTTTATTCACTGTAACTAAGAAACTTTCTTCATCTGAACAAGTTCCATTAATATCGTAAATCCAAACTGTTTGTGTGGTTGTTATTGGACCTGAAATTACCGTTCCAAATAGTGCTTGAGAATTGTTGTAATATTTTTCATTTCCGGATAAATTTGTTCCTGTGATTGTTGGTAGAGTATAGGAATCACAAACAGTTTGATTACCTGGGTTTCTTACAACAGGGTTATCTAAAACATTAAATGTAATTGAATTTGAGCAGCCTTTTGTATTCGTATAGGTAATTTGGGATGATCCTAAAGCTATAGCTGTGATTGAGCCAGAATTGGAAATGGTAGTAATTCCTGGAGTGTCAGATACCCAGGGTAGTGATGCGTTAGACCTTATCGAACCTGTTAATTGAGTTACCTCACCAATACAACTGCTTGTATTACCAATTATTGTGGGAAGTGGATCTACAATTATTGGTTTAATTAAAGTGGATTGACATCCAGTTACTGTAGTAATTATACATTCATATGTCGTATTCACTGAAGGAGATACAGTTAATGTTTTAGCAGTTCCAATTACGGTTCCTGAACCTTGTTCTTTCCATGAATAACTTAATCCTCCAGCAGGAGCGGTTAATGTTGTACTACTTCCTAGGCAAATATTTGTAGTACCTGATATTTCTAGAGGATTACACGTAGCATCTATATATGCATAGCCGTAATGACCATCCTGTGTGCAATCGTTAATTCTAAATCTTATGGTTACACAACTGCCAATACTAGATGTTAAATCTATAAACACAGGTGTCCAATTTTTATATTTAACATTTCCAACTGAAGTAAATCCCGTTGCTGATGCTGATGCAACAACAAGATAATTTCCACAAATTATATCATTTCCATTACAGTCTAATAGATCTACTTTAAAAGTTGGCTGTTCAGTCGGATTATGGCTTGGATTTTGCAAAACAACAGCGTAGTAATAAGTAAATAAAGCATTTGAAGCATCTACTGTAAATCTTTGTTCAATGGTTGCACCACCATTCGTTGCACCATGATCTTTGTAATTTGTAAAGTCACCCAACATCATTGAATGGTTACCTTGTCCTGGACAAACAAGTGGTATTATAGAATTGCCAATATTACTATCAAATCCTGCAGAAGTTATTGTGTGTTGTGTTGAAGATGTTGTAGATCCTGTTGCTATATAGTTAGGGTAAGAACTACCTGCAGAAACATTACCAATAGTACCTGTCCAGCTTGAAAAATTATTGTTTTCAAATCCGATGTTAGAACATGCTTCATTTGTAGGTGTTGCAACAACCGAAATATCATAAGAATATCCATTCGGTGTTGGCCAGTTATCAATCATTATATAGTAACAGCTACCTGCTGTAACTAAAGCTTCGCATGCTAATATTCCATTTGCTGTATTGTCTCCAATCGAAGTTTCACTTTTAATTAAAACCCCACCAGATCCTGGAATTCCAAGCCAGACAGAAATGGAAGGGTACACACCATTAGAAGTTGTTGAATAACTTATAGTGGTCGTTACTCCTCCAGAAGAAGTAGGGCAGAAATAGTAAAACCAATCGTATCCAGTTGTGTAGGGTGAAGCAAATCCTGCAGGATTATCTACATCATTACCAGCAGTAGACTCTCCGGTTTTATTGTAAGGTAGTGAAATGTTATTTCCAGCTAGTAAGGCATCAGCAGGTGTTGTACCTCCATTTCCACAAACCCCATAAAGATTTATTAGGATGAATAATATGGATAAAATTAGTCTCATTTTGAAAAGGAGTCTATATGTTCACCTTTTAATCGAAAATTATTATAAGCCATTATAATTACAGATTTTATTATTTCTTCATCTATATTTTTGTTAAACTCAACAATAATTGTTTTTTTTAAAAGATCTATTTGGACGTTGCAAATCCCTTTTCTACTTAAAATGTATTCTTTTACTAAAATTGAAGTAGAGTCATTTAGATTACCTCTGATTTCATAGGTGTATGTTTTTTCACATGTTTCATTAAAAGCTAAACCCAAATTGGAGAAAGAAATAATTAGAAACATAAAAAATAAAATCAAAAATGAATAGAAAGATTTCTTATTCAATAAAATTGTCATAATCATTTTTTAGAATATAAAAATATAGTTTATTTAATTGATTTAGAATACACATAATGTAATTAGTATTATTAAGTAGTTTTTCTGTCGTGAATTGTTAGGTGCCGTTGTGAACAGTTATTAATATAAGAGTTAAAAAAATAAAAAAGTATATTAAGTTATTAAAAATTTGAAAATTAATTTAAGTTTTATTTCATAATTTCTACTTCTTTCAAATAGTTGCGAATTAACCTATGCCCCAAATAAATCAAAGGTGTTAACCCAATTGCAATTATCAATTTAGCTAGATACCCTGAACTGCTCATATTTAAATATTGCTCCAAATTAACCTTTCCGGGCAAATAAAATGCTATTCCACCAACGATAAAAGTGTCGATTAGTTGTGATATGGCAGTTGATCCAGTTGCTCTTAACCAGATGTGATTATCTCCTGTATGTTTTTTGAATTTATGAAATATTGCAACATCTAACAGTTGAGATACTATAAACGCTATTAAGCTTCCAATAATGATCCACATTCCTTGTCCAAAAACGAGGTTAAAGCTGGAGTCATTTACAGTTGAGAATGAAGATGCTGGAACTTGCATTCCTAGTAATAAAATAATAAATGCATAACTAATTAATCCAGCTGTCAAAAAAGTAAGCTTCCGAACTCCTGATTTGCCAAAATATTCATTTATTAAATCTGTTGTAATGAAAACAATAGGCCATGGTAATATTCCAATACTTAAAGTAAAACCAGCTATTTGAATTAATTTACCGCCAATTAATTCTGCTACAACTGCATTTGTGATAAAAATACCTGCAAGAATTATGAATACAATATTTTTTTTTGATTGGAACATATAAATTTAATTCAACGAGTATGTAGCTTCAAATATATGGATTGTTTTGTTTCTTAACTAGAAAGTGAGTAGTGCAATTAATTATTTAAAGAACATATAATTTGGTTACAATTTTTCCTTTTCCATTCTTTAATTCAAAGGAAAGGATTTCTTTTTCTTCTTTTACAATCATATTAAACGGTGGAGAAGTTAGTTTTACGCCACTTTCTTTTTTTATTCTTATGCCTTGACCGGAGATAATATCTTTATTCGGTTCGAAATCTCCTATCGGTAAATGTTCGGTTACAATTAAGTATTTGAAATTCGAGAGTTTATTTACAATGGTTTTTATTTCTAAATTTGATAAATGTTGTAAGACTTGCCTAATTATTGCGCAATCTCCTGAAGGTAATTCATCTACAGCAATATCCAAACATTTAAATTCTAAATTTTCGGACTTAAATTTTACTCTGTTATATTCGATTAGATCTTGAACGATATCAATAGCGAAATATTTTTCAGTAAAGGGGACTAATTCCTTTCCAATATTAAAATCACCACAACCTAAATCACAAACAATTAATGGTTTTTCAAATGCTTTTAAAAAGGTAATTACAGTTTCGATATATGGATTGAAAATCTCAGGTAAATGCGAACCTTCGCCAGAATAAAACTCATTGAAATTACTTCCCCATAATTTCAATTTATACACTTGATTCATCGCATCTTTGGTGGGCCAAGGTTGTTTTTTGATTATGTTCATTTTGTTTTTTTCGGATTACAAAATTTACTAAGTCTTTCTTTTCTTTTTCTTAGCTGCAGGAAATAAGATGTTATTCAAGATCAATCGATATCCTG
>CALPSU020000251.1 GCA_943326315.2 Chryseobacterium gleum | reverse complement strand
TATCAAATGGATTTTGATTTTTGAAACCATTTAGTGTTGTTCCTGGATTAAAATCAGTATATCTTGACCAAATTTGAGCGACCATTGTTGTTTTGATATAATGGCTTCCAGATTCATTTAGTTTTTTCTTAAATTCAGGATATTCAATTTTTTTTGAAAGTTCAGAAATCTGTTGAGATTGACCTATTCCAAAAAATGAAATAAAACTTACTAATATTAATAATTTAATTTTCATTCGATTGCTTTTTTAAATTTTATTTAATTCGTTTAACAGCAGAAAATTCGTGTTTAGATTTAGAAACTGATTTAAATTCATCAATTCCTACTATTTCAAAAGATCCACCAGCGTTTTCAAAATCTAGTTTTATATGGTGTAAGTTTTCAATTACTGTATGATCAATCATTTTACATTTTGTTACATCAAAAATAACATGATCATTTAATTTAAAAGTGTTGATTTTCTTTTTTATTCCTATTAAATTACTGAAAACGGCAGCTCCTTGAACTTTAATTGTATTACCTACTATTTCCGCCTTTGAGCTAAACATATTTTTAAGAGGTGCACCATTAATTAAATGTATGATTATTTTAGCCAATATCCCGGCTCCAATTCCCACCAATAAATCGGTTGATAATGTTACTACAATAGTTATTATAAAAACTACAATTTGATCCCAACCTATTTTAGCCATATGTCCAAATTCTCTTGGATGAGCTAATTTAAACCCAACACCGATTAGCATAGCCGCCAAAGCTGACATAGGAATTAAATCACTAAATGAAACTGCAAAAATTAAGAAAACTAAAATGAAAATTCCGTGGAAAAAGTTAGCCCATCTTGTTTTCCCCCCATTAGCAACATTTGCTGAAGAACGCGCAACTTCACTAATCATAGGAAGTCCTCCAAGTGTTCCTGCAATAATATTACCAATTCCAACTGCAATTAAATCTTTATTATAGTTTGATTTTCTTTTCCAAGGATCCATCATATCAACTGCTTTCACGGTCAATAGTGCTTCAAGACTACCAACTAATCCAAACATTACAACATATTTAATGAAAGTTCCAGTTTGACTATATCCGTTGAAATCAACATTTATTCCAATAATATCAAATAATCCTTCTTTAAAATTTACCAATGGAGAAAATCCTTTTTTAATAACTTCACCTGCTGCATTTTTAACATCAGGAATATTATGAATTCCTAAAAACATAGCAAGAGGGATTGAAACTGCAAGTACAACTAATGGTGCAGGTATCTTTTTCAAAAAACCACTTTTAATCCTTGGCCAACCGAAAACAATCAATAAACTTACAATACCAACTATTGCAACATCTTTATTTTTAAAGAAGTTAGCTAAGGTAGAGGGAATTAAAGAAAGTAATTCTAATGGTTCAACCATTGACTTTCCCTCAATAGTTGTCGGATTTATACCTACTAATATATGAATTTGTTTACTAATTATTATTATTCCAATAGCGGCAAGCATTCCGTGAACAGCTGATAATGGGAAAAAGTCACTTAATTTTCCAAACTTTAAAACACCAAATAAAACTTGAAAAACACCTGCTACTACAATCGCTCCCAAAGCCAAATGCCAGCCGTGAATTTGATCTCCACCACCTAATTCAGTTACAGAACCTGCAACAATTACAATTAATCCAGCTGCAGGACCTTTGATAGTTAATTTTGATCCCGCAATAAAACTTACAACAATTCCTCCGATCATGGCAGTTACCAAACCATAGATAGCTGGAAATTCACTTGCTTTTGCAATACCTAAACTTAGAGGTAAAGCTAATAGAAATACTAAAAACCCAGAGAGAGCATCGCTATTGAAATTCTCTTTTAAACCTGCTAAACCGTCTTTCGGTTCTTTGATTTCTAATTTATTTGTTTTCATTTTTATTCAATTTAAAATTTATTAATCTATTTGTGTTTAACTTTTTAATCTAATTTACCCAATACCCAATACCCAACACCTAAGATGTTCGTTGTGTATTCCCTTGGAATTTTTTAAGATTTGGACCTAAGAAAATACGAGCATATATTCTGATAACTGTCAAACCATTTAATACAAAACTTAAAGCGATAAAAAAGGCTAAAAAGAATTGATCTTCATGAATGTGAGAAAAAATTAAATCTTCTCCAATAAAAGTTGGTGTTATTGGAAATCCAGACATTCCAAGACATGCTAGTAGAAATAAAAATGCAATTTTTGGATGTTCGTATGAGTGTCCATAAAACTTATCTAAACTTATCCAAGATTCTAAATATCGAAGTCTTTGAATGCAACCAAAACCAAATAAGCCACTAATAATTACACCACTTATATACCACCAAATGTGAGTAGAGTTAAATTGTTCATTAAAAGATATTGCGAGTACAATTGAGAAATGATTTATTAAAATTAAACTCCAGCTTAATCTTACACTACTTCTTTCAGTAAACCCTTTAATAATTGCTAATAAACCAATAAATGCAAAAAATGTGGGTAAATAATTTAAAATTTTTGGAGGTATATTGTCACGATTATAAATAAATAACGATCCAATAATGAAGATAATTAGAAAGAAAAAGTAAACATTTTTAAAAGAAAGAAAGTTTAAATTACTACCAATTTTTTTAAGTGGTTTCCATAATATTCTATACATGAAAGCATCCAAATTCCATTCTTTTAAACTCAAAATATACAATGAATATTCTATTTTTTTTGGAAAATTATCTTCAATTGTTTTCATTCTTGGAACAAAGTTGTAAAATTGTTCTCTTATTTTATAACTCACAACAGAAGGAGAAACTAAGAGTTGATACATTCTTAAAAAAGCATTCCCAGCAATATGAACCAATGCTAAAGACTCAAAACCTAATGCGATTTCAATAAAAATTAATCCTATTTGAGCAATAGAAGAATATGCAACTTGGCTTTTAACAGAAGATTGAACTCGTGCTGTAAGAATTGCAACAATACTTGTTAACAGACCAATTACTATAACCAAAATCCTAAACGAAATTTGATGTTCCCAAAAATGAAAAGTTCTCAGCATTATAAATGCTCCAATATGAATAGAAAGTGATCCATAGAATATTGCACTCGATGGAGTAGGGCCTTCCATCGCTCTTGGAAGCCATGAAGAAAAAGGTAATTGAGCCGATTTAGCTGCTGCAGACATATAAATTAAAAGTGAAATGAAAATCCCCATGAAAGAGTGTTTTGCTAGATGTTCATTTACACTAGCAACATTTTCTAAATCATGGAAAGAAATGTTCTGATGCCATAAATGATGACTTAACCACATAGCTAATATTAATCCAACATCTCCAATTCTATAGATTGAAAATACCTTAACAGCATTTTTAACAGGAAGGTAACGATCTCGATAAAAGGCTATTAATAAGAATGATGAAATTCCTAAAATTTCCCAACCAATAAATAGTGTCTCTAAATTACCTGAAAATATTATGATATTATACCCTAAATAAAAGAATAAAAGGATACTAAAAAAACGTTTATATCCAGGCTCTCTATGAAGATAATATCTGCTATAAACTGTTACAAGAAAAGTAAGTAGTGTTCCAATTATTAAATAGGTCGCTGTTATTTTATCGAAAAATAGATCAATATAAAAATCATATCCATCCGCTTTAAAAATTGAGAATTCCTTGATATTTATTTCTTTATGTCCATGGTAAAGCCAAAATGAAATAAAGAAAATTGTTCCTAATAATTGTAATCCAATTGTTGAGTATGAAACAATTGAAACAATCATTTCATTTTTTTTAGGTATTATTAAGCTTATAAAAAAACCGACTAATGAAGTAAGTATGAAAGCTTTAATAAATATTTCCATTATATGCGTTTCCATAATTTAATTTTGTTTAATTAATTTAACTGGAATTGTATCGTGGCTTGATTCAATAAGATCCATCATATCCTCAACATTATCTATTGATTTTGTAAATGGTTTATAAAATTCAAAATTTCCATTTTTTAATATATAAAATTCCCCAGTTTCTGGATGAATAGCTGTTAATCGTACCCATTCATTTTTAAACCATTCAAAAGTAGAAGGGTTTTTCTGTATCGTTTCAAGTATAATTTCTGGATAGTGCTCAACAATAGTCATACATCTAAGTGGTTCATGAATTTCAAC
>CALPSU020000250.1 GCA_943326315.2 Chryseobacterium gleum | reverse complement strand
TTATTACCAAAAGCGCAATTTAACGATGGAGATGCTTACGATTTAGCAAATAAAACATACATAGATACCTATAAACAAAAAGCATTTGATAAAATAAATCCAGATGGAAAGGATTATAACAATGGATTTGCACACAATTGGGCAACTTTAACTAGAAAAGCACCCTTAAATTTTTCTCAAAGTTTTAGTGTTGGTGATCAAGTGAAATTATTTGGTAAACCATTGGGATATTTAGTAGGATTTAGATATAATAGCGCAGTAAGATACGACCCATTAGGTGTTTCAAATAGATTAAGACCAAATCCAGGTTCAGCAACAGGTTTTGAACCGGAAGTAATGGATTCTACTAAAATAAGCAAACAAACTAATGGATGGAGTGGTTTGGTAAATTTTTCATATAAACTAAATGATAAAAATAAATTGTCTTTTTTGTTAATGCCTAATTTTACAGGAACAAATGATATTTCGAGCTATACTTCAAGGCCTTTAGAAGGAGTTCTTTCCACAGATGGAAGAAAACAGCAAATTCAATTTTATGAGCAACGTAAACAATTAATTTATCAATTTAAATCAGAGCATTTTATAGCAAAACCTAAAATTAAAATCGATTTCAATGCATCTTATACTAAGGGAAACAGTATTGTGCCAGATTTTAAAATCACAGAATATGGTTTTTCATCCAATAATACAAATGCTGCAATTATGTTTTCTCCGACTGCTGGAATGGGAATTCATAGGTATTATAGATATTTAAATGAAAATGTGTTTGATTCAAGAATTTCTTTAGAACTGCCAATTCATAAATCAACAAAACATGTTCGGAAAATAAAATTTGGAGGTTCATATCAAAGCAGCGATAGAAAATCTAATATGCAAGATTTTTATTTAAACGAAGGAAATTCAAGTAACCTTGCAACACCAAAGAATAATGATATTGAAGCATTCTTAAACCCAGATAAATTTATAATGAAAAATGGACAAATTGATTATGTTTTTAGTTATTTTGATAATAAATACGACCATACAATAGGCAATAGCAGTATCAAAGCAGGTTATTTATTATTGGATTATGAACTTTTCACACCATTACGTTTTTCAGGAGGTGCTCGTATTGAACAAGCTCAAATATTTACAGATGTAGAAGAGTATAATCGCTTGGGATATCTAAAAAATGATAATAGACGAAAAAACTACGAAGGGCAAGCTTATATTAATCCAGGTATTTTGAACAATATTAATGTTCTTCCTAGTGCAAATGTGGTTTATAAGCTAAATACATTTAGAGAGTCAAATACAAACATTAGGCTAAACTATAGTCAAACAGTTGCTCGACCGAGTATAAGAGAGTTAAGTGACATTGCATCTATTGATAATGAATATCGAGCATTTGTTTCTGGAAATTCAGATTTAAAAGCAGTTCAAATTAAAAACTATGATTTTAGAACAGAATCATATTTTAAAAATGGGGATAATATTTCTGTAAGTTTATTTTATAAAGATTTCACAAATCATATTGAAATGAGTTTTTCTGGAAGTGGAATTTCCTGGATTAACGTTGATAAATCTTACGTTAAAGGGATAGAATTTGAATTAAGGAAATCAATAACAAAATTCTTTGAGGTAAGAACAAACATTACATTAGCAAAATCTGAATCGTCTTTTATTCAACAAGATATAAATGTAATTGGAGGGATTAAGGAATTTACACCTGGTGATACTGTCAGTAGACCTATGTTTGGACAATCTCCGTATATCATAAATGGAATGTTAACTTACAAAGCCGATAGTTTAGGTTTATCCGCAACATTGAGTTACAATGTACAAGGTCCTAAATTAGTAATCGCTGGAATCGGTAAATTATACGCGAATGTATATGAAATGCCTAGACAAACAATAGATTTAAAAGTAATTAAAACTTTAGGTAAACATTTCAATCTTAGTATTCAAATAAGGGATATATTAAATGCTAGAGTAAGAAGAGCTTATAAGCTTCCAAATGAATGGTATGATTATGACAGCTACAGATATGGAACAAATTATACACTCGGAATTGCTTATAAATTATAAATAAAAAATTAAGTTAAAAAATATTAAAATGAAAAATAATCGCATTCTATCCTTTTTCATCTCCTTACTTTTTTCAATTTCTGGTTTTAGTCAGTTAGAAAGTGTAATCGTTGAAACTTACTATATATCAGATAATAATGATTCTACAGATATTATTGGAGGTAAACTAGATGCTGGATCAACAACCTATAGAATATATGTTGATTTAAAAAAGGGTAGTAAACTAAAAAAAATATATGGGGATGTAAATCATCCGTTAAAATTTTCAAGTACAGATTATTTTTACAATAATCTCGATGGCCAAAGTTTTGCTAAAGACTTTATTAAAGGAAAATTTGGTGAAGGAACTATCGCACTTGATACTTGGTTAACACTTGGACAGACATCAAAAAAACAAGGTGGAAAAACATGTTTTGGTATTTTAAAGGAAAAAGACAGAAACGGGTCATTTATTGGAGGAGTAAACAACGATGGTGGAAGTGCTTTAGTTTCAACTGGATTATTAAATAATCAATCCACTTCGGCTGGAATTCCGCTTACAACTTCGGACGGGATGGACACTATGAATCTTGCTGTTGAAAATTGGTTCAATTCAAATTTTGGTAATGACAGTACAATTTTTGGTTCAATAACTCCAAAAAAATCATTTAACAGTAAATCCTTCGTACTTTCAAATAATGGAACAACAGGTGTTATTCCAGAACAAAATCAAATTTTAGTAGCTCAACTAACAACAAAAGGTGAACTCTCATTCGAACTAAATTTTGAAGTAGACGCATTAAGAGAAAATGGAACGTATGAAACAATAAAATATGTTGCAAAGGATAGTGCTTTAATCGATGGTGAAAAATACAGCCCATTTTTAAGATACCCATTTGTTTGTGGATGCTTAGATGCAAATTATTTAGAATTTAGTAATAATTATGCTTGTAATGAACAAAGTAAATGCATCAATCCAGTTGTAATAGGATGTATGGATACGTTGGCGTGTAATTTTGATGCAACAGCAAATTTAAACGAAAAAAACATGTGTTGTTATCCCGGAAAATGTGCAAACAGAGATATATCAATTGTATGTCCTTCCCTAAGAGAATCCAGTTTTAAATTTGATATTCATCCCAATCCAACGGATGGAAATATTTTTTTAAACGTTGAAAATGGAATAGACAACGAAATAAAATATAGTGTTTATAATACTTTCGGAATTAAAGTTCTTGAAAAAAATATTGGAGCAAATGAAATAATTGTAAATGAAGAAATAGATTTATCAACTCTTAATAATGGATTATACTTAATTCGAGTGGAAGTTGGAGAAATTTCGGATAGTCAACTATTCATAAAAGGACAACAGAACTAACACTTCAATTTTTAATAAATTAGCATTACAAAATGAAAAATAGTATAAAAATACTTTGTTGCATTATAATTTCAATGGCGAGTTGTAAAAAAAATACAATTGATAAAGTTTCGCAACCAATTGAAACAGGAACTGTTATGGACATAGACAGTAATGTGTACAAAACAGTGAAAATAGGAAATCAATGGTGGATGGCAGAAAATTTGAACGTTACGAGATATAACGATAGCACTCCAATATTAGAAATCCCCATTTTTTCTGCGGATTCTGTTTGGGCGCAAAATGCTTTACCTGCTATGTGCATAGTAGATACAGCATACCATAGACTTTACAATTGGTATTCTATAGCAAGTGAAAAAAAAATCGCTCCTAAAGGTTGGCATATCCCTACAGACGAAGAATGGAAACAGCTTGAAAAAACTATCGGTATTTCTTCAACTGATGTAGAAAAATTTGCTTGGAGAGGCTTGATAGCTGGAAAATTACTCCCTTTAAATACGATAGGTTGGCCAATGTATAGCACTGTTTATGGAACAAATGATTTTGGGTTTTCAGCATTACCTGGTGGATGTAGAGTTTTTGATGGAACTACTAATAGCGAATCAAATGCATGCTTTTGGTGGACAGAAACAGAAACAGAAAATAAAGCAATATACAGATACTTAGATAGTCAGAAAAAGGGGATATTTAGACAAAGTACTTTAAAAACCTATGGTTTTAGTATTAGATGTATTAAAGATTAAACATTCAAATTAATAAAAATGAAAAAAATTACATTCATACTTCTATATATATTACCTTATATCGCAATAAGTCAATC
>CALPSU020000249.1 GCA_943326315.2 Chryseobacterium gleum | reverse complement strand
GAAGAAGATAAAAGAATAGAAATAAGTTTATGGAATATTGGATTAAATGAGCTTGAAATAACCAATTCAAAATTGAAATTATATGCCGTTGAAAAACCATAATTTTCAATCTAAATTGGAGAATAATTATTCGTATTTTTTTAAAATTTATACCGTTTTACTATTCTGTTTTATTTTTATTTATTTAATCATTAGAGCCCTTTTTAATGAACCGTTACATGATGAAATAGCAACGTTTTTTAACTATATAGAAACAGGGAAAATCAATGGAAAAGATGTTATTCAAGATGCTCAAAACCATCTATTAAATTCATATATATCTCATTATTTATATAAATTTTGCGGAAATAATTTGTTTTCTTTGCGTATTGCTAATTTAATTGCATTCGTGATTTACTACTTTGGAATAGTTAAAATCTCTAAATTATTAACAGATAAAACTAGTCAAATTTTACTTCTAACTGCCCTGTCTACAGTTCCTTTTATGATTGAATATTTTGCATATTCAAGAGGTTATGGGTTGGGGCTGTCCTTCTTTATATGGGTACTTATTTATGCTGTAAAATGGGTAAATGAAACCTCGTTTAAGAATGCGTTAATTTTATACCTATTTACATTTTTTAGTGTTTTTTCAAACCTTATATATTTTAATTCTGCCTGCTTAATTGTGGTATTAATTACATTCGTTCATGCATCAAAAATAAGAGAATTTTCAGCCTTAAAAAACATCCTATTTATCCTTTTACATCTTTCATTTTTACTTTCTATTTTTCCATTTTTTTGGCTTGGAATAATTTTAAAAAATGGAGGAGCATTATATTATGGAAGTTTAAATGGGCTATGGCAAGTGACTGGAAAATCTCTTTCAAATTTAGTATTCTTTAATGAGTCAAACTGGATCTTTTTTAGCTTATCTATTTTCTTTATTTTTTCCCTTATTGGAATTATAAAGCTTTGTTTCCAAAACGGAATTTATAATCAATTAAAAGAAAAAGAAAGTATAATCGCATACTTCTTATTTGGAAATTTAACCGCAATAATTTTGTTGGCAAACATCTTAAAAGTAAATTATCCTGAAGATAGAGTTGGAATGTATTTAATTCCATTAACTATTTTATTATTCACATTTTCGATACAACAATTTCAAAAATTTAAAACACTACTCTATATTCTGCTATTTTTTCCGTTAAGCTTTCTTTATAAAATGAATTTGCATACATCTATCTTTTCTCCAGATGATAGAATGTCTATAAAATTTTATAAAGATGTTCGTTCAAACACAAATACAGAAACTACAATTTCAGCATATCCATTAATGTTAACTACTTGGGCTTTCCATGAAAGAAAACAAAAAGGAACAAAACTAAATGTAAATTCAGAAAGATCATTTAATACAAAATATGATATAGTATTAACGAAAACTAAATTGATTAATTCCAAAACAGATTTAAGTCTATATTCTAAAATAGCATTTGATCCTTTGAGTTCATTCGTTGCATACAAAAGAAAAAAAATAACGAAAAAGACAATTATCTTTCAAGAAAAAAAACAGTTCATTCAAAGTAACAAAGAACAAATTCCTCTACTTGAAATGAAAGACATTAATGTATACCAAAATCAAGAATTAATTTTGAAAATTATAGGGGAATTAAAAATTGACAAACCCTATAAAGCTTTAAGAATTGACATCGAAACTACACATAAAGACAATTCGAAAACTATTCTTTCAACTATTAATCAAAGATGGTTTCAAGGATTAAATAACTTGAATTTTCCTATCCATGTGAATTGTATGCTAAATAATCTAAAAGGGGATGATAAAAAATTGTTGATTTATATTTGGAATCCACAACGAAGAATAATTACTTTTAAGAACGGAAAAATAAACTTGTATAAAATAAAACCATAAAATGGCACTAGATAAGGTTGGAATCGCAAAAAGAATCGCGCAAGAATTACGCGATGGATGGTATGTAAACTTAGGAATTGGTATCCCAACATTGGTTGCTAATTATATTCCCGAAGGTATTGAAGTAGAATTTCAATCCGAAAATGGAATTTTAGGAATGGGAGCTTTCCCTTTTGAAGGTGAAGAAGATGCAGATTTAATTAATGCTGGAAAACAAACTATTACTGCTCGCCCTGGAGCATCATTTTTCGATTCAGCTACTTCATTTGCTATGATTCGAGGTCAACACGTTCAATTAACTGTACTTGGAGCGATGGAAGTTTCTCAGAATGGGGATATTGCAAACTGGAAAATTCCTGGTAAAATGGTTAAAGGAATGGGTGGAGCGATGGATTTAGTAGCTTCTGCAGAAAACATTATCGTAGCTATGATGCATTCAAACAAAGAAGGAGTTTCTAAAATATTAAAAGAATGTACTTTACCATTAACTGGTGTTGGGTGTGTTAAAAAAGTAGTTACTGAATTAGCAGTTTTAGAAATTAAGGATGGTAAATTTCACTTGATTGAAAGAGCTCCTGGAGTTTCTGTAGAAGAAATCATAGCAAAAACAGAAGGAGAATTAGTAATTCCTGAGTTCGTTCCAGAAATGAATTTATAATTAAAAAATTAATGCCGAATAGAGGATCTCTTGAAATTATTATTGGATCTATTCTATTCGGCTTGATTCCATTTTTTGTACGTTTTGGTGCAGATTTAAATATTGCTTCCATTGTATTAGGAAGAGCCATTTTTGCTGCAATCTTTGCAAGGACATATCTTTACTTCAACAGAGAAAAAGTTGTTTTGCAAATATCAAAAATATTCACCAAAACCTTTCTTCACTTTTTAATTTGGACTGCTTTTCTTGCTTTTGCCATACTCTTTTATTTTTTATCCATACAAACTGGTAGCATTTCAATTGCAGGGATATTAATGGGGGTTCATCCTGTTTTTGTTGTCTTCTTCGTTTACCTATTTTTCAAAGAAAAGATCCGTAAATTAACCTTGGTTTCTTGTCTGCTCTCAATAATCGGAATTATCTTAGTTGCAGGATTTAACTCAAATAACTCGAAATCTTCAATTGAAGGTGGTTTATATGCACTAGGTTCTGCCTTTTTTCTCGGTTTAAATTTCACTTATTACCTAAAATATTTAAAAAGTTTTAGTCCTGGTAAATTAGTGTTTTATCAAAACATTATTCAAATACCTTTAGTCTTACCTTTTGCGATTTATTCACCTGGAACTTTTACCTCATCAGGTTTGATTTCTGTTATTTGTTTAGGTGTAATTTGTACTGGCATTGCTTATTTTTTAGTGTATAGAGGTTCACAAACTGTAAAAAAACAATACATCGGAATTTTACAAATTATTGAAAATGTTATTCCCCTCCTATTTGGAGTATATCTATACAAAGAACACATTCATTTTGAAATGATTGTTGGGATAATTATCATTTTATCATCCATCGTGTTAATCAGTTTTGATCGGGAAAAAGGGTAGAAATCATTTTTAAATTTCCTTATTTTGAAAGAATAGGAAAATAAGTAACATTCTACTTACTTAATAAAAGGAATTAAAGGCTGTTTTTTTTAATTCAAAAACATTCCAACGAGAAAATAAAAATCATACATATTACATAGAAGCCGAAAAAGCATCTTCAATATGTTCAATTTTAGTTCTATAAGAATTATGAACGATTGAAATTATATCAAAACGAGCATCTAAATCTATCTGTTTTAGTTTTATATAATGATTCGCTACTTGCACAATGATCCTTTGTTTTGGTCGAGTAACTGCCATCCAAGGTTCTCCTACCTCAGCTGTTTGACGCGCTTTTACTTCAACAATTATTATTTGATTTTGATACATTGCAACAATATCAATTTCATTTCGGTTGAATTTAAAATTTCGCTGTAAAATCGTATAACCCTTATTCACAAGGTGTGATACAGCAAGGTTTTCTCCAAATATTCCAAGTTCTTGGGTGGTCATGATTTATGAATTTTTTTTATTTAAGATAGTAAGAAATAGGAGATAAAATCATTCCCCATAAAACCGATCTTCTTCCCATTTTTTAACATTGTTTTTGATATACGTGGAAATGTGATTAAATGAATATTCATTTTGAATTAAATGATCGTAATATAAACGTTGCCATTCAAATGTATACCCCAATCGGCGCGCATGCTTTGTTACAGCAGATTTATAGGATCCAATTATCGATGAAACAGAATTTTTTCCAATATTTTGATATCGGTTTTGTCCAATGGATTTTGGTTGTTGCGGTTGTTGTGGTTGTAGGG
>CALPSU020000248.1 GCA_943326315.2 Chryseobacterium gleum | reverse complement strand
TATGAAGAAGATGAAGAAGGAAGTGAATATCCTTTAGAAATTGATGACAAAGACAATTTATTGTACTTACTAGATCTATTAAAAAAAGCAGATCATAAAATAAACCGTGAAGAAATTAAAGATTATAGAACAGCTCTTAAAATGGAATTATACTAAATAAATTAAACTTTATTAGTTGAAAAGGGTATCCAATGGATACCCTTTTTTTATTTAAAAACATTCTAAGCAACCATTTAATACTGATTTCGTCTAACAATTATGAATCCTGTTCATCACGACTGAACTATTCATACTATTTTAGTTTTCTTGCAGATTCCTGAAAAGAGTTCGTCCTCAGAAAATAAAACACAACTTGTTTATTTTTGAGCTCTTTTCAGGTTATTTTTTTATAAAAAAGGGTTCAAATATTTTTTCTTTTATGAATTGTATATAATGTAAATGGTATCTTTGGTCTATAAATTTATCATTATTAACAAAAAAACAAATTCATGGATCATTTATTACAAAATTATTGGTGGGCAGGTTTAATCATATTAGCCATTATTTTTTACAAATTTGTATTACGTTTTTTCTTTGGGATGGTAATTGTTCCTGAAGATAAAGTTGGTTTAGTTACCAAGAAATTTGTTTTATTCGGAGAAAATAAAGAATTACCAGATGGTAGAATTTTAGCTACATTAGGTGAGGCTGGGTTTCAAGCAAAAACACTTGCTCCAGGATTGTATTTTTGGAAATGGATTTGGCAGTATGAAATCATCATGGGAAGTTTTACTGTTATACCTGAAGGTCAAATTGGATTGGTATTAGCAAAAGACGGTAGAGAAATTCCAACTGGCAATATCTTGGGGTTACGTGTTGATTGCGATAATTTTCAAGATGCTGAAAAATTCCTAACGAATGGAGGACAAAAAGGTCGTCAAACAAATTACATTACGGCAGGTTCATACAGAATCAATACACTTCTTTTCCAAGTTTCAGTTACAGATATGATTCGTATACAAGAAAGTATGGTTGGAATTGTAACTACTTTAGATGGTTTACCTATTGATGCTGGAAGTATTGCTGGTAAATTAGTTGAGGGTCATAATAATTTCCAAGATTTTGATAAATTCATTTTGAATGGTGGAAATCGTGGTTTACAACCTCAAGTGATTTTAGCCGGATCATACAATTTAAATCCATGGGCTATTCAAATGGAAGAAACTTTAATGACAGAAATTCCAATCGGATATGTTGGTGTTGTTATTTCATATATTGGGCAAGAAGGTCACGATTTAACTGGTTCTGAATTTAAACACGGAAATATTGTAGAAAAAGGGTACAAAGGAGTTTGGTTGGAGCCTCTTGGTCCAGGAAAATATCCTATCAACAAATACATTATGAAAGTGGAATTAGTTCCTACTACAAATCTTGTATTAAATTGGGCAAGCGCAAGAAGTGAGGCTCATAATTTAGATAAAAATTTATCCACGATTACTGTTCGATCAAAAGATGGTTTTCCATTTAATTTAGATGTTTCTCAAATTATTCACGTTCCAACAACTGAAGCGCCAAAAGTAATTGCTCGATTTGGAAATATGATCAATTTAGTATCTCAAGTATTGGAACCAACAATTGGAAACTATTTCAGAAACTCAGCGCAAGATAGTGATGTAATTGCTTTCTTAAGTACACGTAAAGAACGTCAAGATTCAGCTAAGTTCCATATCAAAAAAGTTTTGGATGAATACAATGTAAATGCTGTTGATACTTTAATCGGAGACATTACACCTCCAGAATCTTTAATGAAAACGTTGACGGATCGTAAACTTGCAGAAGAACAAAAAGTAACTTACGACACTCAAAAACAAGCGCAAGAAACACGTCAGGGAATGGAGAAAGAAACAGCCATTGCCGATATGCAAAAAGAGATTGTATCAGCTCAACAAAGTGTTGAAATTGCAGAAAGAACTGCTAGTGCTGCCGTGAAAAAATCAGAAGGTGAAGCTGCAAGTGTTAAATTAGCTGTTAGTGCGGAAGCAGAAGCTACAAAACTAAGAGCTCAAGCGGAAGCTGTTGCAACTAAAGCTCGTGCTGAAGCAGAATCTTCAGCTGTTAAATTGAGAGCAGAAGCGGAAGCGGAAAGAATTTCGTTAACTGGTAATGCTGAAGCTGAAAAAATTCTAGCAATTGGTAAATCTACGGCTGAAGCTTATGAATTAAGCGTGAAAGCGTTAGGAAATGAAAACTTTACTCGTTATAAAATTACAGAAGAATTAGCCAAAGGAAATGTAAAATTGATTCCTGATGTTTTAATCGGTGGTGGAACAAATGGAAATGGAACAGCACTTGATGGATTATTAGGGTTGAAACTAATGGAAATGATGGATCCTAAAAAGATTGAAGAGAAAGAAGAAATTAAAAAAATAAAAAAGGATAAGCCTTCTGAAGAAGAGTAAAGATTTAGCGTCTCAACAACTACACATTCAATTTGTTAAAATAAAACATATGTTAGGATTACAACTTGCAACAGACCCTAGATGGGTAAACATTGTAGAATCAAATATTGAAGAGATCTTAACAGATCATGCTTGGTGCGAACAAAAAGCTGCGACAAATTGTATAACTATTATCATTAACAATTCTGAAAAGCCAGAACTTGTATCAGCATTATTAGATATCTCAAGGGAAGAAATCGAACACTTTAAAATGGTTCATGATATTATTTTGGCGAGAGGGTTAATATTCGGTAGAGAACGTAAAGATAGCTATGTGAACGAGCTTGTTCAATTTATGAAAAAAGGAGCTAGCAGAGAGATTGCATTGGTAGATCGTTTGTTGTTTTCAGCGATGATTGAAGCAAGAAGTTGTGAACGTTTTAAAGTACTTTCGGATAATATTGAAGATAAAGAATTAGCTAAATTTTACTATGATTTAATGGCTAGTGAAGCAGGACACTATACTACGTTCTTAGGTTTTGCTAAAAAATATGGTGAAGGGATTGACGTTGATAAACGTTGGAAAGAATGGATAGCATTTGAAGCTACTGTTATTACTAATTATGGAAAAGAGGAAACAATTCACGGTTAGAATACATAAAATGGCTCAAAAAAAGAAAGTTCATCCAAAAATAAAAGCAAAATTACATCCTCGGAATAAACATATTGAAAGGTATGATTTCAAAGTATTGATTGAAGCTTGTCCAGAGTTAGAAAGTTTTGTTGCTCCTAATATTTATAACGATGAATCTATAGATTTTGCCAATCCAGATGCTGTAAAAATGCTTAATAAAGCACTGTTAAAACAATATTACGACATCGAAAATTGGGACATTCCAGTAAATTATTTATGCCCTCCAATTCCTGGTAGAGCAGATTACATTCATCATATTGCTGATTTATTACGTACTAACAATTACGGAAAAATACCAATTGGAAATAAAATTAAATGTCTGGATATAGGAATTGGGGCTAATTGTGTTTACCCGATAATAGGAAATAAGGAATATGGCTGGTCGTTTATTGGTTCAGATATTGATCCCACTTCAATTGAGAACGTACATTCAATAATTGAAAAAAATCCATTTTTAAAAGATGTCATTGATTGTCGATTACAAATGAATCCAAAAGATATTTTTACTGGGATTTTAAAAGAAGGCGAATTTATTGACATCGTAATATGTAATCCTCCATTTCACTCCTCAAGAGAGGAAGCTGAGGCTGGAACACTTAGAAAACTGAGTAACTTAAATCAAAAAGTAGTTAAAAAAATTAATTTAAATTTTGGTGGACAAAACGGAGAGCTTTGGTGTGAAGGCGGTGAAGAAAGATTTGCTCGAAATATGATTCGTCAAAGTCGTCAATACAGAAATTCTTGTTTTTGTTTTTCAACCTTAATTTCAAAACAATCTAATCTTGAAAGCGTTTATAATGCATTAGAAAAAGCCGAAGCTAAAGACATTGCAACCTTGCCAATGGGACAAGGAAACAAAACAAGTCGTATTGTTGTCTGGACGTTTTTAGATAAAGATCAGCAGAAAGAATGGAAAAATTCTAGATGGAATGAGAAATGATTTTTTCATTTATTAAAAAAGGTTGTATCTTTGTGCGGAAATAATCGTTTTAATAAAGCGTATATCACATTAGCATTAAATATTTATGAAAAGAGTTGTTGAATTTAGAAAGCTTTTAGGTACTGAAAGAGCTACATCATTAAACGATATGAAATCGATTTACCGTAAATTTATGAAGGAATTTCACCCTGATAAATTTGT
>CALPSU020000247.1 GCA_943326315.2 Chryseobacterium gleum | reverse complement strand
GAAAAACAATTTTCGTTATAAAAAACAATTGGAGATTCAGTAAAACTTCCTGTAAGTATGCTGTTTACTATGAAAAAAGGGATTAGACAAACTAGATAGGTGAAAAGAAATTCGGTCATAAAGTGTGATTGTAAAAAGTTTATTGTACTTAAACCGATTCCACACAATAAGAAAGCCCAAAATGTATAAGGTTGATTATGATATAATATACCTGTAATTATCAATAGTATGGATAAACTATACCAAAATCGAATTGTAAAATTAGTTTTGAATGGATTTTTAAAGTAAGCTTTAATTACAAAATGAATAAAAGTACAGGAAAAAGGAACTGAGATAAAAAATAACCATTCTTCTAGAGGCAGATGAAAGAGGAATTTTCCAAACAAGTATTCTGTTGTAAAACCCCAGTAATTGTGTTTTGTAAAATAGATATCCCAAGGTATAAATACAAGCATAACAATTGTAATCGCAAGAAATAGTGACTTGAAGTATTTATAAAAGCCAACTTTCTTATCAAAAGAAAGGAATAATGTCCCCATAGTAAATATGTTTAACCAGAGATAAAGTTTCATTTTAGTGCGTTTTCTTTTTTAGCTTTTATATAATATTTTCTTGGAACAAATAACATCCCAAAACATTCACCATCTTCTTTTCCAATATGTTTGTGATGAATCTTATGAGCAAAACGAATTGCTTTAAAATAAGGTCTATCAGCTTTTCTTAAGATTTTAATTCTTTGATGGATGAAAATATCATGTACAATAACATAACAAATTCCATAGACTAAAATACCAAAGCCCACATATGTACTAATATCATTTTTATAAATTAGACCAAGCATAATACATAACCAACTTGGAACGGCAAAAATCATGAAAAACAAATCATTTTTTTCAGTTTTTTTTTGGTGAGGTTCGTGGTGGTCTTTATGTAAAGCCCAACCTATACCATGCATAATGTATTTATGTGACAGCCAAGCCATTCCCTCCATTCCTAAAAAGGTTAAAATAATTGTTAAAACTCCTAGTACCATAGTTTTTTGGTGCTTAAAATGATGAAAAAAATGAGTTGGGATATAAAGATTATTTTAGATATACCAGATGTTTTAGTGTCAAATCTGCTACAAATGAAAATAGCGGGGATACTAATTATAAACCATGAAAAATAATTATAGAAAGGAATAGTTCCATTGTCCCATTTCCAATACCCTAATTCTATGGCAGTTGGTTCCATGCAAAAATCAAAAGTAACCATCAATAAAGATGCTATTAATATATTTAAAAATATATTTGATGTGATTTTTTTGCATAAATTCCAGGATCCAAAACTTAAAGTTGCCCAATTGATTCCAATAATTATAGGAACGTTAAAAAGAGATATGCCTAAGTTGTTTGAGTAGGAATAATCCCCAAAAATATATCCAGAATTAGCTCCTATTAATTCAACGGAATAACCTAATAAAAAAATAAATCCAAATGCTTTAGTGAATTTCACCAATTCATTTTTAAAAGATAGAGTTAATAATCCAAAAGTTAAAAACAAATTATAGTGAGAAAGTTGTTTCATTGTTGCATTGTATGAAGTAAAAAAACCAAACAATCCAATTGTCAAAAAAAACAAAAAGATAAAAGCTGCTATTTTATTTGTTTTAGTCAAAATATAAAATTATAAGGAATTGATAGAATGTTTAATGAATCCTCTTAAAAACAAGCTGTATTTTTTAGCATTTGGTATGCGAACCCTTTCATTTAAAATGATTTTCGCGTCTAGTTTTTTAATTTTCTTTAATAAACCAGAGTAATATATGTATGCAATATAAACACCAAATCTAGTTGTATATGGTAGTTTTTTAATCCCCTCAAAACCCAATGCAAAATCGATTTCAATATCTTTTACAATTTCTTTTTTTGTTTCATTGTTAAAATTAGACATGCAAATCTCTGGGAAATAGGTCCTTCCTAATGTAAAATAATCATCTTTTAAATCTCTTAAAAAGTTTACTTTTTGAAAAGCACTTCCTAGTTTCATAGCTGAATCTTTTAAGCTATTAAAAGATTTAATATCTCCATATACAAATACTTTTAAACACATTAATCCAACTACTTCAGCGCTTCCTAATATATATTCATTATATTTTTCTTTATTATAAATTTGAGGTTCTAAATCCATTTTCATAGAATGTAAAAACTGTTCAATTAATTCTAAAGGTATAGAGTATTCATTTACAACATTTTGGAAAGCATGAATTAAAGGGTTAAAACTGATTTTATCTTCAATTGCCTTAAAAGTATCATTATTTAATTTTTCTAACATTTCAGATTGAGGATAACCATGAAATGAATCTACTATCTCATCAGCTAAACGAACAAAACCATAAATTCCAAAAATTGCATTTCTAATTTCTGGACTTAATACTTGAATACCTAATGAAAATGAAGTACTATATTCATTTGTTGTCTGTTTAGCTAATTTATATGCTAACTTATCGTATGTCGTTTTCATTAGTCAATGATTTCTATTAATTTGTAAATATATAAATTTTTGTTTAGTCTTTAATATGTAGTGTTAAACAAAATTAACGATTATTTTTTATTTAAATTAAATACTGTCAACTTTGCGTTAGAATTTATTGATTAACTGACAGAGTGGCGGAATTGTTAAAATGGCAATATCTTTGATAAAAGGGCTTTTATCAAAATTCAAATAAAATGTCTGAGGAAAAAGAATTAAACCAAGAACAAGAAACTCCAGTTAACGAAACTGAGAATATTACTGAAGAAACAGTTGTAGAAGAAGCTGCACCAGTTGAATTAACTTGGGAAGAAAAATATGAAGAGATGAATGATAAATTCGTTCGATTGTATGCAGAATTTGATAACTATCGTCGAAGAACTAATAAAGAAAGAATTGATTTAATTGGTTCTGCAAGTGCAGGAGTTGTTAGAGATATGATTCCAGTATTAGATGATTTTGATCGCGCATTAGCTAACAATGAAAAATCAGAAGATATTAAAGCTGTTAAAGAAGGGTTTATTTTAGTGTCTACTAAGTTTAGAGGGATATTAGAAGGTAAAGGGTTGAAACCGATGAAAACTAAAGGTGAAGCTTTTGATAGTGAGTTTCATGAAGCGATAGCAAATGTTCCTGCGCCTAACAAAAAAATGATAGGGAAAGTAGTAGATGATGTTGAAAAAGGTTATTTACTAAACGATAAAGTAATTCGTTTCGCTAAAGTAGTAGTTGGACAATAAGACTTTATAAAAAATATAAAAATGAGTCAGAAAAGAGATTTTTACGAAGTATTGGGTGTTTCTAAAAGCGCTAACGAATCTGAAATAAAAAAAGCATATCGAAAAATGGCTTTAAAATATCATCCAGATAAAAATCCAGATGATAAAGCTTCAGAAGAGAAATTTAAGGAGGCTGCGGAAGCTTACGAAGTATTAAGTGATTCTGATAAACGTGCGAGATATGACCGTTTTGGACACGCTGGAATGGGCGGTGCAAGTGGTGGTGGTCACGGCGGAATGAATATGGATGACATCTTCTCTCAATTTGGTGATGTTTTTGGCGGTGCATTTGGTGGAGGAAGCTTTGGCGGAAGTCGAGGTGGAGGTGGATCTCAAAGAGCACGAGGAACTAATTTAAGAGTTAAAATGAAAATGACTCTTGAGGAAATTGCGGATGGTGTTACTAAAAAAATTAAAGTAAATAAATTAGTTAATGCGGAAGGTGTAACTTATAAAACTTGTTCAACTTGTAATGGTTCAGGAAGGGTTATGAGGGTTGCTCAAACATTTTTAGGTGCAATGCAAACACAGTCAACTTGTCATGTTTGTCAAGGAGCTGGAAAAATGATAGATCAACGTCCGTCTGATTCTGATGCACAAGGCTTGAAACGTCAAGAAGAAGTGATTGAGGTTAAAATTCCTGCAGGTGTTGAAGATGGAATGCAATTGAGTGTTTCTGGAAAAGGAAATGCTGGTCCTTTTGGAGGCATACCCGGAGATCTTATTGTTGTGATTGAAGAAGTTCCTCATGATGAATTGAGAAGAGAAGGAGAAAACTTGCATTATGAAGCATTTATAAATTTTGTTGATGCGGTTTTAGGTGAATCTATAGAGGTTCCTACTGTAAATGGTAAGGCTAAAATTAAAGTTGAACCAGGAACTCAAAGTGGTAAAATGCTTCGATTAAAAGGTAAAGGTTTGCCAGTTCTTCAGAGACATGGTCAAGGAGATTTATTTATTCATATCAAT
>CALPSU020000246.1 GCA_943326315.2 Chryseobacterium gleum | reverse complement strand
TCTTATGTATTAGGGGGACAAAAAATGAAAATCGTTATCAATAAAGAAGAATTAGAGCACCACGTTGTTGATATTATTAATGAAATGGGGCATAATCAAATTCTTTTAGATCACTTTATTGGTGGTGCGATTGAAGCAGAAGCTGATGCTATATGTGACGGAGAAGATGTTTATATCATAGGGATCATGCAGCATATAGAGCCAGCTGGAATTCACTCTGGAGATTCATTTGCAGTTTTACCACCATATAACTTAGGAGATTTTGTAATTCAACAAATCGAGGATATTACAAAGAAAATTGCCGTAGAATTGAAAACAGTAGGTTTAATGAATATTCAATTCGCAATTAAAGATGATAAAGTATATGTAATTGAAGCGAATCCAAGAGCTTCAAGAACAGTTCCTTTTATAGCCAAGGCTTACCAAGAACCATACGTGAATTATGCGACTAAAGTAATGTTGGGTGCTAAAAAAGTGAAGGATTTTGATTTCAAACCTACGAAAGAAGGGTATGCGATAAAAATCCCTGTATTTTCTTATGAAAAGTTTCCGGATGTTAAAAAAGAATTAGGTCCAGAAATGAAATCGACAGGAGAGGGTATTCGATTCATTAAAAATTTGAAAGATCCTTACTTTGTTAAAATTTATTCTGAACGTAATTTATATTTATCAAAATAATTCAATGATAGTAGAAGCAAGTGTTTCAGGAATTTTTAAGACCGTCTTAATGGTTCTTGGAACATTTGTTCTTTTACGTTTTTTTGGACAGATGATGGTTGCTAAACGTAACCTAGATGCTGAAAAAGAATTAAAAGCCGAGAAAGCGAAATTCGAAAAAGAATTAAAACGTAAAAAAGAAACATTTGGGAAAACGTCAATTCTTTCAGGAACCTCTAAATCTTCCAAAATAAAAAAATCAAGTTCATCCATTGAAGATGTTGATTTTGAAGAGATTGAATAAAAATAAAATCACTTAAATCTATAAAAATAATAACTCTATCATTTTTAATCATTTTTTTGTGTTCTTGTAAAAAAATACATGACGACAGATGCTACTTCTGTTTTAATGGGACGAGTTACCGAAAAGTTTTCTGGAAATCCCATTTCTGGAGTAACCATTGAAATAAAACAAAAGTACATAATTGGTGACTTTGAACATTTAGATTTTATTCAGAGTGGAAAAACAGATAGTCAAGGTAATTATTCGATAAATTACAATTACAAATCAGGAAAGCCATCGGGTTATATTTATGAAGGTTGTTTAGTCAGCGTATCCCAATTTTTTATCATTATGATACGATAGGTTATAATAGATGTGATGAGTGTATTGGAAAAGGAGAGATTAATGTAAAAAATGACACTAAAAATTTCGTATTTTTAAAGAGTAATGTTACTATGACCTTCTCACCCAGTTTGTTTCTGGATTTCTAGATGTACTTTTTATAGCATCAATATAAACCGTATTTTCTTCTTCTATAATAAAATAGTATATAATATAAGGGTAATCACCAACTTTTAGAAAACGAGTGTTTTCAAATCTAATTGTATAGAGTAGGGCTTCTTTTTCCAAGCTTTTGATTTCATTTTTCGCAATTAAAAAGAAATGATCTCCAAGACCTTTCTTTTTTGAATTATAATAATCGATAGCTTCTTGTAAATCTGATTTAATTTCTGGGTGAAGGGTAATGTTGAATTTTCTTTTTTTCATTTACTTAGTTTGATTTCATTGTCTAAGCTTGATAAAGGAAGATATTCTTTTCTGTCAGTTTTTCTTCTCGCTTGGATAATGTCTTTATGCCAATCAGGTGTTTCAAAATTGTTTCCGTCTATTTCAGATATTGATTCAATAACTTCCACTTTTTTAATAAAGGAAATACTCTTGAAAAAATCTAATATAAATGAAAGTTTATTACTTGATACTTCTATTTGCAAGATGTGTTTCATCTTATTTGAATTTAATTGTTTAGTTAAAAGTACAAATATAGTATCTAATAACCTAATAAGTTATTTTAAATTTACTATCTTCAACCCCTATTTGATTTAAAATATAATTAGACACAACCCATATGAAAAATTTCTTTGAGAAAAATTGGATTCATTTTGCAATTGTTGCTTTTTTCTTTATTCTAACTTATGCTTATTTCTCTCCTGAATTTGATGGTTATGGTTTGAAGCAGCATGATATAGAGCAGTTTAAAGGAATGTCTCATGAGACTCAAATGTTTAGAGATAAAACTGGTGAAGAACCTTTATGGACAAATTCAATGTTTGGAGGTATGCCAACGTCTCAAATTTCAGTACTTTATTCGGGTAACTTTTTTCAAAAAACTACGATTGGTTTTGTTCATATGTTTGGGGGACCTGCAGCTATTGTTTTTTTACATTTATTAGGATTTTATTTATTATCACTTTGTCTTCGAATTAACCCAATAGTAGGGGTTATAGGTGCTATAGCTGTTGCCTTTTCTTCTTACGAAATTATTATTCTGCAAGCTGGTCATAATTCAAAAGCTATTTCAGTTGCTTTAATGGCACCTACAATTGGAGCATTTTTAATGGCTTATAGACGAAATTGGAAATGGGGAGTTATTTTATCGGCCCTTTTTATGTCGTATCAATTGGCTTCCAATCATTTACAGGTGACTTATTACATGGCTATCTTATTAGCAGGTCTAGGGATTTATGAATTTGTAATGGCTTTTAAAACTAAAAATATTAAACAATTCTTCATAATAACTTCTTGTTTAATAGGGGCTTATTTAGTTGCTTTTGTAATTAATTATGGAAACATTTCAATCACAAATGATTATTCTAAACATACTATTCGAGCAGCCAATGATATTACAATTAATCCTGATGGAACAAAATCTACTGTTCAATCAACAGGATTAGATAAAGATTATATCACAAATTGGAGTTATGGTATTGGAGAGTCTTTTACTTTGCTTTCTCCATATGTAAAAGGGTCTTCTACAGTTTCTTTAGGAGATAGCCCTTTTGTAGATTTAACGGATAAAACGGATCTGACAGGAGAACAAATTAAAGCTGCTCAAAACATGGCTGTTTATTGGGGTGACCAACCAATGACTTCTGGGCCAGTATTTATTGGAATTATTGTTGTTTTTTTAAGTTTATTAGGGATGATTTACTTAAAGGATAGAGTGAAATGGGTTTTATTAGGTGTGTCTATTTTATGTTTAATGTTGTCTTGGGGAAAAAACTTCATGGGATTAACTGAGTTCTTTATTGACCATGTCCCAGGATACAATAAATTCAGAACTGTGACTATTATTCTTGTAATTGTTGAGTTTTGCTTACCATTGATAGCTGTTTTGTTCTTAGATCAACTTTTAAAAGAAAGAGAGATAATCAAGGAAAATAAAAAACCATTTTTGATTGCTTCTGGAGCATTATTTGTCTTCTTAATAGGCTTGAAATTATTTGGAATAGGGGATAACTATACTTCAAAATCAGACAATGATCAATTGGATCGTTACCGTTCTGGAATTGAATCTCAAATAAGTGAAATGGATCCTGCTGTTTTAGCTTCTCAATATAAATTAGATGTAACAAATAAAGATCAAGTAGCTGAATTTGTAGATGCACAAATGGAAAGTGTAAATGAAGGCTTTAAAGCAATAAAAGTTGTGAGAAAAGAAATTTTCAATTCGAGCTTAAATTCTAGTATTCTAATATTACTTTTTGCTTTTGGTTTAATTTCATTATTGTTTTACACTGCTACATCAACAGTTATAATATACTTAGGTCTTGCGGTATTATTGATGATAGAATTAATTCCAGTAGATCAAAATTATTTGAATAGCGAAACATTGGACAATGGTACTTATAAATATTGGGTTGATAAATCTAAGATTGAATATCCAATAAGTACTGAATCTTCAGATGATCAAATTATGCAATTAGAAACGTCTCAAAATAAGGCTGTAAATGATGCTGTATTAGAAGGTGAAAAAGAAGGTGAAGCAAAAGCAAATGAATTAGAATATACTGGTGATGATAAAACAAGGGTTATAAATTCATATCGTTTTTCTGCTTTAAATAATGCTACTAACTATAGAGTATTTGATTTTAATGGTGGGTTCGGTAGCGCAAGAACATCCTATTTTCATAAATCATTAGGAGGATATCATGGTGCGAAATTAAGAAATATTCAAAATTTATACGACTTTCAGTTGTCACGTTCAAATAACAAAGTTTATGACATGATGAATGTAAAATATTTTATCCAAGACGCTCAGGCTCGACCAAATCCAACAGCTTTAGG
>CALPSU020000245.1 GCA_943326315.2 Chryseobacterium gleum | reverse complement strand
CCAAGTTATGACGAATTAGAAAAACGTCTTCGTAAAAGAAGCACGGAAAGTGAAGATAAAATTCAACAACGTATGAAAAAAGCAAATACTGAGTTGGCATATGCTCCTGAATTTGACCTAATTTTAGTGAATGATAACTTAGATGCAGCATGTCAAAAAGCATATAAATTAATCCAAGATTTTTTAAAATAAAATGAAAGTTGGATTGTATTTTGGGACATTTAACCCCATTCATATAGGACATTTAGTAATTGCTAATTACATGGCAGAATATACCGAATTAGATGAGGTATGGCTAGTTGTTTCTCCTCAAAATCCGTTAAAAAAGAAAGCGACTTTATTAGCAGACATCCATCGTTTGGCAATTGTTAGAGAAGCAATTGAATCTAATTCAAAAATTAAAGTTTCAGATATTGAATTTAATTTACCTAAACCTAGTTACACAGCGACAACTCTAACTTATTTAATGGAAAAATATCCAAAAATTGATTTTTCACTTATTATGGGTGAAGATAATTTAAGAACACTTCATAAATGGTTTAATTACGAAACAATATTAAAAAATCATTCCATATTTGTTTATCCAAGAGTATTAACAGAACAAGAAAAAGGAGAAAATAAAGAGTTTGAATCTACTCCAGAAAATAATTTTAAATCACTTTCTAACGTACATGTTTGTGAAGAAGCTCCAATAATGAAAATTTCTGCAACGTTCATTAGAAATGCAATTAAAGAAGGAAAAGATATTCGTTATCTTTTAACTGAGCCTGTAAGAAAATATATTGATGAGATGAATTTTTATAGAGATTGAGAGTGATAATAAGATTAATCCTGCTTCTGCTTATTTTTACTAATTTACCAGTTTTTGGTCAATCGAATTCTACAACTATTTACAAAAAACTTTCTACAAAGAAGATGTATTCTGTAGGAGTTTCATTTCATACAATTAACGGAAAACCGGTATATAAATTAGATGGAAAAAAGATTTCAAAATCTACCTATGATAAATACAAACCTAACTGGGACATCTTAGAATCGTGTTGCCCTTGTCTTTTAAAATACTATGATAAAAAGGATATTCTTCTTCGTGAAATAGTTTCTTGTACAGATTGTGGCGTTGGTGATTTTAAAGAATTTTTTCCAAATGGAAATGTTAAACTCAGCGGACAATACAAAGAAAATAATTCAGGAAATTGGGATTGGAAAACCATTCAAAAACGAGGATATTGTAGTGTTCCCAATGGAAAATGGACCTATTTTAATAAAAAAGGGGATACATTATATTCAGAATTTTGGAAAAATGGGGAGTTTATTAAACAAGTTCCTGAACTTAGGAAAAATGAAATTTGGAAAGTTGACTTAACCTTGCATGGCGAATCAGTTGAAAACAGAAGTTTAACAATCGATCAGGTTCGACAACTTATTATAACTCCAAAATTTAAAAATAGTTCAAAAATTGATACAAATTTCACAGTAAAATTTGAAGTGTCAGCCGTTGGATTTAAACAAAATGAAAAGACATTTTCGATTGAAAATTTTAAAACCATCCATGTTTTAGAAATACTTTCAGAAGTTGGAATTCCTTTAGAAAAAGCATCATTCTTTTTAAGTGTATTTAATAAAGATAAAATTATACGAAATTTTTACTTAAATATTGTAAATTGATTGAAATCCTAGATCGATAAAATTTCTAAAAATTAAATGAATAAAAAAATGGAGTAAATTTCTCTACTCCAATAGTTTTTTAATAATTTCGATTAATTAAGTCCCCAATTTTCTAGCAAGTTTACTGTCCAACTTTCGGTTTCTTCCGCATCAGTTAAAGATGTAGTATACCACATATAGTTATCTTCATAAAAAGTAGAACGAGTTTCTTGATTAGTTACCAATTCATCTAGTTCAGGCAAAAAATTCATTATTGTTTTTTCTTGCATCATTATTTTATATAGTTATACAATAATTTACAACTTTAATTTGAATTATAAAAATTCTTTTTTTGATTTGGTTTAATAAAATTTTTATTTACTATTTAGTTTAGTCAAGTCAACTATAATTTTAAATCCGGCAAAAAAAAACGATTGTCTCAAATTTGAAACAACCGTATTAATTAACAAATTTCATTAAATCAAAACCTCAATCTAAGGCTCACCTTTAAAAATTTTAATTTATTTCTTTTTCTATAAATTTAATCCCATTAGCTTCTAATTCATTTAATATAGGATGATAAATTTCTGGCATGATTGGCAACTGAACACCTTTAGCTTTTAACGAACCGTTCAAAATCATTTTAGCACATATTGCTGCTGGCAAACCTACCGTATTACTCATAGAAGTATAAAGATTATCCTCTCCAATATTTACCATGTGGGATGTTATTGTGTGACGTTTACCCTCTAATTCATAAATAAATTCATGAAACATTACAAGCATATCTTTATCGGATGGATCTAAAGTCCATTTTTTCACCAATATATTTTCTAAAAGTTGAGCAGGTGAAGCGTTTTCAATTCCAAATTTTGGAGAATGATCAAAAATACCTAACCACTCAAATTTTGGAAATAAATCTACATTTTCACCCAAGTATTTTTTGAATTTATCTTCGATTGATATATCGGTTTTAAAAGGTAAAAATGCATTTATAAAAGATCGAGGAGTTAAATCTTCGGATTTATCCATTTTGTAGTTATCATCTGTTAATCCTAAATCAACAAATACATTCCACGCTTTACAATAACCAGGTCTTCGAAGTGTTCCTCTATAAATTGTTGGAATACCTTCTAATTGGTAAATACTTCTATACGATAAAGAATCTCTATTTGCATACCCTTCAAATTCTCCAAATCCTTCAATTGAAATTTTATCCAATCTGTTGAATAATTTATTGTACGGAAGGTACTTATATTCATTTTCTTCTTCAAAACAAGCAGCGGCACCTTGTCCAGCTAAAACGACGTTTCTTGGGTTCCAAGTAAATTTATAATTCCAAGGATTATTATCAGATTCTGGAGCAATTAAACCTCCACAAAAGGATTTAAAACTATGCATTTTTCCATTTTTAGATTTTATTTGATCTAAAACTCGCATAGCACTCATGTGGTCTATTCCTGGATCAACTCCAATTTCATTCATTATAATTATTCCAGCTTCCTTTGCAGCATTATCTAATGCTTTCATTTCTGGTGAAATATAAGAAGGTGTAATTAAATTTGTTTTTAATTCTATACAATCTTTGGCAACTTCCACATGAAAACGTGCAGGAAGCATACTAATTACTAAATCTGCCTTTTCAATTTCAGGTCTGCGTTCTTCTGCGTTTAAAGCATCGAAAGACAATGCAATACCATTAGCATTTCCATTTATTTTTCGTTTAGCCAATTCAATATCTTGATCTACCACACGAACTTGCCAATTGTTTGAAGTTGAGTTTTGTAACAGATAACGAATAAGTGAAGAAGAAGATAATCCTGCTCCAATAACTAAAATTGTTTTCATAGTCTTAATTAATATAAGATTACAAATCTAATCAATGAAAATAGAATTTAATAGCATTTAACATAAATCGTTTGTTTTATTATTTTTTTAACATTTTTATTGAGACATCTTTAGATATTGTTAACCAACTTATTTTTTTTAAAATAGAACAAAAAATAATTCATTATCTTTAACACTTTGAGTTTAGACATAAAACATAGTATTTTCAATGCCATTCATGACATAAGTCAAATGAATGCAAATGATATTTTGGTAAACATCTCTGAGTCTAAAGTTCATGAAATGAATTTTAATATTGAGGATGAAAAGGCGATTCTTCCTCAGGATGATAGCATACTTTCTATTCTAAAAAAAACGAATGAATTTCAGAAAGAAACAGGAACAAATACTTTATGTTTAGCACTTGGTTTTTTGGATTGGGAAATTAAATCTAAACGTGTTCATTCTCCAATTTTCATTATTCCTGTAGTTTCTAAATCGTTAAAAGCTACAAGAACAATTGAAATAAATTTTGAAATTCAAGATGCATTTTTAAATCCATTTTTAATTAATTATTTTGCTTCTGAATATGAGCTTACTGTTCCGTTGTTTGAAGTTAAGTTAGATTTATTAAATCAATTTAGACTTTGGTTAGAATCAGTTGGTTTAGCGTTTACGTTTCAAAAGAAACAATTTATAGGAAATTTTCATCACCATCGTTATCAAATAGTCAAAGAGTTAGAAGGGTTATTAGAAGTGAATGAAATTGGGGAAAATGTTTCACAAATTTTAGGCAGGGAAGATAAAGTAGAGAATATAAT
>CALPSU020000244.1 GCA_943326315.2 Chryseobacterium gleum | reverse complement strand
CTATTACATCTGATAAAGGAACAGTTAACCAACATTTTATTGTAAAATAATTTAGAAATAAATACTAAATTTTAAGCCAGACTCTATTATGAGTCTGGCTTTTTTAGTTACAAGAATAATTCAGAAGCAATATAATCTGCTTTCAATCTACCCGATTTAGTCAAAATAAGAGATTCTTTTGAATGTATTAACCATCCAGATAATTGCATCGTTTCTACTTTTTTCCAAAACAATTCATTTGGCGTTTGAATGGAATAAAGTTGTTCTAAATTAACACCTATCGACGTTCGTAATCCAATTAAAACTAATTCATTGAACTGATTTTCAATACTCAATATTTCAGTTTCAAAATTCTGGGTTCCTTCGACTATATTTTTGATGTATTGACGATTGTTTGAAATGTTCCAACTTCTCGAAATACCATTGAAAGAATGAGCCGAAGGTCCAATTCCTAAATAGTGTTTTCCCTTCCAATAATTTGAATTATGCTTAGATTCAGAATTTAATTTAGAAAAATTAGAAATTTCATATTGTTCAATTCCAACTTTTTCTAATTCTGAAACCAAGATCTCGAATTGTTCACTTTGCTCTTCTTCGTTTGCGGGTATTATTTTATTGTTGGCAACCCACTTACTTAAAGCAGTTTTATTCTCAACTGTTAAACAATAAGCGGATATATGTTGTATTTCAAAATCTATTACCGTTTGAATATTTTTTTTCCACTCTTCAATAGTAAAATTGGGTAGTCCATAAATTAAATCTACGCTAATATTGTCAAAACCTACTTCTTTAGCTAAAGCTACGCAATTCAAGGATTCTTCACTTGTATGGGCACGATTCATCCATTTTAAATCTTCCTCTCTAAAAGATTGTAATCCAATACTTAGTCGATTGACACCGGATTTTTTCCAATCCATTAATTGCTTTTTCGAGATGTCATCCGGATTTGCTTCTAACGTTATTTCAGGAAATTTTGAAATTTTGAAATAATTTTGAATAGTTAGTAAAATAGAATCTAATTCCTCTGTAGTTAATAAACTTGGTGTTCCTCCTCCGAAATAAATGGTCTCGATTTCCTTTCCAATTAAGTATTTAGATCTTTTCTGAATCTCTATTAAAATACTTTCAATCATTTCATTCCGATAAGATTGAAAAGTTGTACTAAAATGAAAATCACAATAGGAGCATTTCTGTTTACAAAATGGAATATGAATATAAATACCTGCCATGATAGCAAAAGTACAATTGTAGTTCTTATATGTTAAAACAAATGTTAAATATATTCGAATATATTTTGTTGTAATTAATATTTATGTAAATTGCAATGTTATTATAAATCGAATATTATGGATTTCAATCAAAATAAAAAGACTTTAAATCAAGAACTTGAGCAGTTTTTGGGTATTTTGAACGAGTTACTTCCCCGTTATTCAAGCTTAATAAAAAAGGATATAATAAATTCAACTGAATTAAAGGAATTGGGTGAGATGGAACATTTTTTAATTGAAGTGAATTCTAAAATCACAGAGATTAAAAATATGCTTGATCAAAATCTTTTTGGACATTCTTTGGATTTATATTATAAGTATAAAGAAGAAGCTAAATCAGGGGATATTATTGCTAAACAAAAATTAGATAGATTACATAATTTTTTCACAGAATCCTTAAAAGGTGAAGTATTGGTGAATTGGAATTGATTTTTCAAACTTTTAGACTAATCTGTTTTAATGTTTCACACCTGAATCTCAATTAAATATTAATGTTTAATTTTGGCAACTATAAATTATAATTGTTATGAGAGTTGCTGTTGTGGGTGCTACTGGGATGGTTGGAAATGTCCTTTTAAAAGTTTTACGTGAACAAAATTTCCCTATTACTGAATTAATACCTGTTGCTTCAGAAAAATCTGTTGGAATTCAAATTGAATTTGGAGGTTTATCTTTTCCAGTAGTAAATCTTGAAACTGCAGTTTCTATGAAGCCTGATGTTGCTATTTTTTCTGCAGGTGGCGAAACTTCTCTACTTTGGGCTCCAAAATTTGCAGCTGTTGGTACTACTGTTATTGATAATTCTTCTGCATGGAGAATGGACCCAACAAAAAAATTAATTATTCCTGAAATTAATGGTCATTTATTGACTGCTGAAGATAAAATTATTGCAAATCCAAATTGTAGTACTGTTCAATTACTTTTGGCTTTAGCTCCGTTGCATAAGGCTTATAAAATCAAACGTGTTGTTGTTTCAACGTATCAATCTATTACTGGAACAGGGGTAAAGGCTGTTCAACAAATGGAAAATGAACGAGCTAATATTCAAGGTGAAATGGCTTATGCTTATCCGATTGATAAAAATTGTATTCCTCACTGTGATAGTTTTGAAGAAAATGGATACACAAAAGAGGAAATGAAATTGACGAATGAAACGAAAAAGATTTTAGATCCTTCTATTCATGTTACTGCTACTGCTGTTCGTGTTCCTGTTGTTGGAGGACATTCAGAAGCTGTTAATGTGGAGTTTGAAAACGATTTCGATTTGGCGGATGTTCGTAAATTATTACACAATTCAGAAGGAATAACATTGAAAGACGATCCAACTACAAATTCTTACCCTATGGCTAAATATGCTGAAGGGAAAGACGATGTTTTTGTAGGAAGAATTCGTCGTGATGAATCTCAACCAAATACTCTTAATATGTGGATTGTTGCAGATAACTTGAGAAAAGGTGCTGCTACAAATGCAGTTCAAATTGGGAAATTATTGATTGAAAAAGGATTACTTTAATAATTATAATTTTTTGATGTTGGATGTTTAATTATTCCAACATCAAAAATTTAACATTCAAAATCACCTTCTAAGTCTCCATTTACTTCTCAAAACCGTTCCTCGGTAATCATCCAATTTTTCGGTAATGCCGTGTCCTTCTAATTTTTTGATCAATTTTAAAGTTCCTTTCCCTGATTTATAATCCATTTCATCTTCGAAAATGGGTATAATTCCTAGAAATCGGATTGTTTTTTCTCCTATAATTAATGGGTAAAGCTCTTCGTTTAATAGCATTGGATCATTCAAGAAAAAGTGATTCGGGCGCATAGTATCTGATAGAGATTTAAAAGGTTTACCGCAAGGAATTGTATGCCCTCTACCAAACCAAGAATTTTTTTCTATAACGTATTTAGACATTCTTTGAATCCATTCAAATACCCAATTCATATTGGTGTTATTCTTGTCATTTAAATCCCAATAACTAGGTAAACAAAAGTACAATTCATTATATTCTTTCCCTTTTTCCTTCTCAGGTACTTGCATGAAGAAATCACTTAACCCATTGGTCATTAAAATTGTAATAGGACTATTCATTTCCAATTTTACTATCAATAAAGGCATTTCACCTTCTAGAATAGGAAATTCATTTACCTTATCATCGCCAAAACGAGCTTTTAATTCTTTTTCTAGATCTGTCATATTTTTTTCATCTTCTCGCCTCGAAGGGTCCCGAAAGCTTTTGGGAGAGGAGGAGGATTTTTATTCCAATTATTTCTTACTCCACTCCTCGATTGAAGCTTTATTTAAATCGATATAATATTTATCACCATCTTTTTCAGCAGCGGCTAAAGAAAGTTTCGCGGTTTCAATAGCTGCTTTTTTGTCACCTAAATCTGCCTGAATTAAGGCCTTTGTTCTAACCATCCAAAAAGCTGATTCGCCTCTTAATTCAACAGCTTTAGAAACCCATATTAATGCTTGTTTTAAATCTTTTTTCTCGGCAAAATAATAATTACCTGCATTGTAATAATCACTTGCTGATGGACCTGTCATCGTTTTTTGAATATTCGACATCACTTTAGCGTCAGTTGGAATTTTAAAATTTACCGTTGCTTCTGTTTTATCCCATGTAAAATTTAAAGTAGCTGAATTAGTTTCTAAATTTTCCAACGAAATTGAAAATGTTTCCACTTCATTTGCTAAAATAGAAACTTTCGCTTTTGTTTTTAAAGCAACTTTTGATTCGTCCCATTTTTCAGGATTTCCCCAATTTGTAGCATCTTTATAGAATATAATTTCCCAAGATTCTTTACCTGGTTTTGTGTATAAAGCATATGTTCCAGCTTTCAAGGTATCGTTTCCGAAAATTAATAAATCAGATGTTGTAAATTTTGTATTTTCATTTGCACCTGTTCTCCAAATTTCATCGAAAGCAACTACATTTCCAAATACGTTTCGCTCATTTTTACTAGGCCTAGAATATTCAATTTTGATATCCGTTAACCCTACTTTTTGTTCTATTTTAGCTAGTGGACT
>CALPSU020000243.1 GCA_943326315.2 Chryseobacterium gleum | reverse complement strand
TGATGTCGAATAATTTGAAAGAAAAAGAAACTCAATTGATTAAAATAGCTTACAATTCTGTTCGTAAAAGAGTTTCTGAATCTTTATTGACATTATCAGATCGATATAAAGAAAGTGGAGAATCTAAATTTACTATAAATATTTCAAGAGAAGATTTAGCTAATTTATCAGGAACAGCAACAGAAACAACAATCCGTGCGTTAAGTGATTTTAAAGATGAAGGATTAATTTCGATTGATAAAAGTTGTATTTCAATTTTGGATCATCAGAGTTTAGTTGGAGTAAGGAACTAAAATAATTTCATCACAAAAAGAGAGCCTGTATCAAATCGATACAGGCTCTCTTTTTGTGATTGTATTTTTATTTACTCTGAGAAAACTCTATTGTAAACGTTGTTCCTTCCCCAAGTTTACTCGTAAATTCTATTTTTCCATTTATCAATTCGAGATACTTTTTTACAATACTCAATCCTAAACCAGTACCCTGAATATGCTGCACATTGCTAGTTCTATAAAATTGATCGAATAACATTTTTTGATCTTCTTCTGGAATACCAATTCCATAATCTTGAATAGATATGGATACTTTGTTGTTTAATATAGTTGATGTTAGTATTATTTCTTTTTCTGTATAGGAATATTTGCTAGCATTAGAAAGTAGATTTAGCAATATGTTTCTAAGTATTTTATCGGAAAGTTCAATTCTTGTTTCTCCACTGTGTTGGTATATTACCTTTTGTTTTTTTTCATAAAGCATACCATCTGTTTCTGCAATTACTTTGGTGATGAATTCCGTTAAATTGAAAATACTATTTTCTATTTTTATAATTCCTTGTTCTAATTCTGCGTGTGTTAGAAAATTATTAAGAATATCTGTAAGATTTGTTACTGATTCTGCAATGCGATTTATGTGCTTTGATCTATGTTCTATTTGTTCAGAATTATTATATTTTTCAATTAGATAAGAACTGGAAAGAATACTTGATAAGGGAGTTCTAAATTCATGTGCAGCAAAAGAAACAAAACGAGATTTCATTTCATTCAATTCTTTTTCACGTGAAAGTGAATCTGTAAGCTCTAAAGTGCGCTCTTTTACTTTTTCTTCTAGTCGTTTTTCAGCCATACGTGATTTTTCTTCACTAACTATTAGAGATTCTGTGTTAAGCACGCAGCTAGTAACATCTGAACGAATTGCTAAATATTGATAAGGCTTTCCGTTTATATCAAGAATAGGGACAATAGTTGTATCAACCCAATATTTTGTTCCATCTTTGGCTCTATTTTTCATTTTACCTATCCAAACATTTCCATTTGCAATAGTCTTCCAAAGATTTTGTATATACTCTTTGCTGTGATGTTTTGAATTAATTATTCTATGATCCTTGCCAATAAGTTCTTCTCTAGTGTATTTTGAAATTTCACAAAATTTATCATTTACTTCTCTTATAATTCCTTTTTGGTCCGTTATTGCAACTATACAAGATTTATCAAGTGCATATTTATAATCAGATAATTTTTTATTTAACAAATCTAATTCTGCAGTTCCTTCTTTCACTTTCTGTTCTAGTTCCTGATTTAATTTTTGAATAGGTTCTTCAGATTTTAAAAGTGTTTCATTTTTTTCCAGGTCGCTTAGGCCATGAAAAGATGTAATAGCAAGCTCCACTTTATTTAAGGTTATTACTTGAGCCGAAGCTTTAGTACAAAAGGATTGTCCATTTTTTTTGCGAACTAAAACTTCAATATTATTTGCGAAGCCTTGCTTTTTCAATAGTGCTAAAACTTTTTCATAAGATTCAGGCTCAATCAAGTTGAATTGTAGAGGCGTTTTACCGATTATTTCTGCTTTTGTATAAACGAATTTTTTTAAAAAAAAATCATTAACATATTCAAATTTGGAAGTTTCCAAATTTGAGATTATCATTCCAATGGGATTGGAATCAAATATTTTAAAAAAACCTTCCTCAATTTTTTTCAATTTATTATTTATTTTAATACGATTATCCTTAATTTGAAAATTAGTATCCATTTTAATTATTAAATAAAAATTAGTGTGAATTTCATCTTTTAGAAAATCTTGTTCGAATTAAACTTTTTAAAAATATGTTGAAGTTAAAGTTCACGTTTATTGTGGTATTGTAAGTATAAATTCAGTTCCTTTATTTAATTGGCTTGATACTTTAATTTCTCCATTTAATAAATGCACATATTTAGAAACAATATTCAACCCTAATCCAGTGCCTTGAATTCCCTCAGAATTTTTAGCTCTAAAAAAACGTTGAAATAAAGAAGCTTGATCTTCGTCTGAAATTCCAATGCCATTGTCTTTTACCGAAATAGTAAAAGAAGATTTTTTTCTTTCCGAATTTATTTCAATTTTCGAGCAGTTCGAAGAATATTTTATTGCGTTGGAGGTAAGATTATATAGAATGTTTTTTAAAAGTTTTTTATCAGAATGAATAGTTTCCTCACCCGAATGTAAGTAGTTTATTTTTTGTCCATCTTTAACTGTTAATAGCATATCGTTGCAAATTTCAGATATGAATTTGTAGATGCTTATTTTTTCTAAAGAAGTATTAAAAACCCCTTCTTCAATTTTTCCTAGAGAAAGAAAATCATCTAATAAATCGGTTAAATTATGTACACAAGATTCTGCTTTAAAAATGTGATTTTTTTGTTTTTCAATATCTTGTTTTTCCCCATAGGTTTTAATCAAGCTTAAAGAAGATAATATTGCAGAAAGTGGAGTTCTAAATTCGTGGGATGCAAAGGAAACAAATTGAGATTTTATTTCATTCAATTCAATTTGTTTTTCAAGTGAATTTGCTAATTCATTTTTAGTTTTATCTAATTCATTAATTGTATTAGATAAATACTTTGTGCGCTCAGTAACTTTATCTTCTAAATCTTTATTTAATAATTTTATTTCTTGAAACTGCAATGATTGCCATAAACTATAGCGTATGGAACGTTCTAATTTATCAGGAGATATTTCCCCTTTGATTAAATAGTCCGAAGCTCCAGAATTTAAAGCTTTTAAATCTATTTCAATATCATCTTGCCCAGTTAATAAAATAAACGGAATGTTATTGTCTCGGGATAATGTTTCATTAATTACATCTAATCCATTTTTTGAGCCAAGTTTATAATCAATGATGCATATATCGTGTTTTTTTTCTGATAATTTAATTAAACCTTTATCAAACGAGTTAGCCCATTCGAATGAATATCTAGTGTGAATAATTTTTGAAAGTAGTTGTTTTGTAAAAATATAATCTTCCTCATTATCGTCAATCATTAAGATCTTAATATCCGTTTTTTGCAAATATTTTTTCATGTTAAAATTTAATTTAGTAGTTGATTTTTAGTTAAGCTTAAAGTAAAATTAGAACGTATACCTATTTCACTTTTTACAGTAATATTTCTGATGTGATTTAATGCAATTTTTTGAGAATTCGAAGCCCAATTAAATTTTTCGGTATAGATATTCAATTGAAGAATTTCTCCTAATTCTTTTGTTATAATAATACCTTCTGAAGCATGTGTGAATATTGCTTCTACAACTTCATTTTTTTCCATTCTTACAAAAGGATTTTTAATTGACCATTTCTTTTAATTATAAAATATTTATTTTTAAATAATAATGGTTATAAAAAAATCTGAATGAAGACAATTCAATTCTTTTATAACTTTATCTAGATAATCCATTGTAAGATTGACTTTTCCATTTTCAAGTCGCCAGATATATTGTCTGTCCACTTGAAGTAAAGTCGCCAAATCTTGTTGACTCATTTTATTGTTTTTTCTTTGATTTTGAATCATTACTCCAATATGATGTTTAGAGGTAATAATTGAATCTTCAAAATTTTTCATCGAATTTTAAACTGATTAATCTATATTCTACAAAATTTGTAATTTACTCTGAAATAGAGGTAATCTTAATAAGACTACAAAAACAAAAAATATTGTTTTTAGTACTCGTAAAGTGATAAATTTCATGTAAGTACATAAAATGATAAATAAAGGTGTGGTTAGTAAAATCTAAATATCTTTTTTATTAATTGAAAATAATAGCTTATGTAAGTTATTACTTAACTAATAAAGTCAATTTTCTACAATATTAGTCATTATAAATTGATTAAGGTCATGATATAATACTTTTATTTTTAAATTAAAATGACAACTATCATCTTTTTAATTGTTGATTTATCTCACAAATCTTTAATTTTTTTCTCATATATTTTGATTTTTAATAAAGTAACCTTTACTAAAATTTATAAAAAAAATAAATATGAAAAAAACAGTAATTAAGTTGGCG
>CALPSU020000242.1 GCA_943326315.2 Chryseobacterium gleum | reverse complement strand
GTATTCACTCTAATCGATGGACTACTTTCTGGATTTGATAAATTAAGACCTCCATTTAACTTAATTCCAATAATTGAATTACCCCATGATTTTTCTGGATGAAAGATTATGGTAGGATCTTTTGTTTCGAATTTAAAAAATCCTATTTCATGAGGAAATGGCGTTTTTCCCCAATTCAAAGTTCGAGGATTTAAATAGTGACTTTTACTATGAATAATAGAATTTGGTTGGATTTTTTGTTGCTCATAATGTAACATCCATGAAAAACGTTTGTCCGTTTTTAAAAATATTTCCCAAAACTCCTCTTTTGTAACTTGATCATAATGTAAAATATTTCTATTGTATTGTATTTGAAATATTTGATATAAATAAATTGCTCCTATTCCAAAGATAATTATACCAATTTTCAACCATTTATTAATTCGATCGAAGAAAAAAGCTATTGGAAGAATTAAAAATCCAGTAAAATCAACAAAAGGTCGCATACCTAATCCTCCACCATACCACCAACACCACCAAGACGACGAAATATATACCAGAAAAAAGAAAACTAGAGTCCAACCTAACATAAAGTATTTTCGATTTTTAAAACCAAAAATCATGGCAGGAATCAACAGTAACATTATTGGGGCATAAACAAAAAATCCTTTTTCATAACTAAAAAGTACTTCTTTCCATTTCGGTTTAAATAGAAAATCAAAATGTTCACCTGAATACGTATTAAAAGACCAAATACCAGTTTGAGAATGAACATTTAATAATTGTAAAAATCCAAGAGTAAGAAATAATAAAGCACTTAATATTAAATGAAGTTTATAAATTTTCAATGTTTCAATTATTCTAATTTTAAATTCTTTCCAATTACTAAAGAAAAATGGAATTAATAATATTACAAAACTATTTGTTGGACGAATAATAAAAATCATTCCGGCCAAAAAACCTATCCATATAATATATTTCTCTTTTTTTGTATCTACCCATAATTTACAAATCAATAAAAACCAAGTAATGATGCAAAAGGAATAAACATGGGAAAAGGAAGGAAAATGAGATGTGTAGAAATTCAAACTTGTACCTAACGAAATAAATGCTACAACAATAGAAATTGTAAAATTTGAAATTTTAAATTTTTGAAGGAGTTTAATTAATCCAATTATACCTAATAACCAGTAAAATAATGCTGCAACTGAGACCGAAAATTGATAACTTTTTGAGTATCCATCCCCTTTCCCATATACAATTTTGTTAATTGTATGGTTGATTAAAAAAAAAGGAGAGATGCAAACGGCTGTACCTATAAAATATTTATCAGTTCCTTTTTTGTTTGCGAAATCTACACCTATAGCTTCAAAAAATTGTGCTGTATTATATTTTTTCCAAATACCCTCTAAAAATATAAAATTAGGTTGATCTTCGTAAATAAACAATTGAGGTAAATATGCGTAATATCCTGATCCATCTGATTGAATCGTATATCGTTGTTCTGACTTTGTATTCTCTGGATTTGTCCATCCATAGTAACGATCTCCCTGTGTACCAAGAGTATATAAACAAGCAAATACAACCAAAACAATTAAAAGGTTGTGATTTAAAATTCTAGATATTACATCCTTGATTTTATGCATTTAGAGAATCAAATACGTGCGTTATTTCTTAATAAAAAATCAAGTATTACTATAGCAGCCATAGATTCTACGATTGGTACTGCTCTTGGAACTACACAAGGATCGTGTCTTCCCTTTCCTGTGACTTGCACTTTATTTCCAAATTTATCAATTGAATCTTGTTCTTGAACAATTGTTGCTACTGGTTTAAACGCAACTCTAAAATAAATCGGCATTCCATTTGAAATCCCTCCTTGAATTCCTCCACTGTGATTTGTGGCTGTTTTTCCATCAACATGAAAAGAATCGTTATGTTGTGACCCTCTTAATTCAACTCCTAAAAATCCGGATCCATATTCAAAACCTTTTGCGGCATTAATAGAAAGCATAGCTTTTCCTAGTTCTGCATTCAATCGATCAAAAACGGGTTCTCCTAAACCCACAGGAACACCTTTAATTTCACAACGAACACATCCTCCAATCGTATCTCCATCTTTGCGAACTTCGCGAATGAGTAATTCCATTTCCTCTGCTTTAGACGGAACTGGGCATCGAACGGGATTGGATTCAATTGTTTCGTATGTTAATTCTTCTAATTCTAAATTTGTTAACGAAACTGAACCAACTTGATCAACGAAACCTTGTATTTGGATGTTTTTTGATTTTAATATTTGTTTTGCAATTGCACCTGCTACCACTCTACTAGCTGTTTCTCTTGCACTTGAACGTCCACCTCCTCGATAATCTCTGTGTCCGTATTTTTTTTCATAGGTAAAGTCTGCATGAGATGGTCGAAAAGCATCTTTAATATGGTCATAATCATTTGAACGTTGATCGTCGTTTTTTATAATAAATCCAATTGGCGCTCCAGTAGTTTTACCATCAAATAATCCAGAAAGAAACTGAACTGTATCAGACTCTTTTCTTTGAGTAACGATAGCGGATTGACCAGGTTTTCTTCGATCTAATTCTTTTTGAATCAAATCTAAATCTAGTTCAAAATTAGAAGGCACTCCATCAATGACTCCACCTATTGCAACACCATGAGATTCCCCGAATGTTGTTAATTTGAAAATTGTTCCAATTGAAGATCCTGCCATTATATTTTATTTACTAATACAAAGAAAAGAAAAAAGCCCGTTTATTTTCACTTAGGTGAATATAAACGGGCTTTTAAAAAATTTATTATTTCCTATTTACAAATCGTTTCTTCTGTCATTTTTAAGATTTTCCTTACCTCATCCATGGTTGGAGCTTCTGCATATGTTCTTAAAACCGGCTCAGTTCCTGAAGGACGAATCATCATCCAACGATTTTCATCAAAGAAATATTTGAATCCATCTATTGTTTTTACTTCATCCACTTTATAACTTCCAAATGTTTCATATGAATTCTCCTTGCATTTAGCAATGATTTTTTGTTTCAATTCTTCTGTAATGTGTAAATCACTTCTTTCAAATTTGAATTCACCTACAATTTCATATACTTCATTAATCAAATCATCTAAAGATCTTCCAGATTTAGCCATGAATTCCCACACAATAAGTCCCATCCAGATCCCGTCTCTTTCAGGAATATGACCTTTAACAGCAATTCCTCCAGACTCTTCACCTCCAATTAAAACATCTTGTTCAACCATCATACTTGCGATGTATTTGAATCCAATTTTAACTACTTCACTTTCTAGATGATAATGATCTGCTAATTTTTTAACACGTGGAGTAGTACTAAATGCTGTAACTACTTTACCGCTCATTCCTTTATATTTCACTAAATAGTGCATTAATAATAGGATGATGTGATGTGAATCAATAAATTCTCCTTTACCATTATATAACCCTATTCTATCTGCATCGCCATCTGTAGCTAAAGCACAAGCAATATTGCCGTCATTTTTAATAAATGTTTCTAATTCTTTTAAATTTTTCTCAATTGGCTCAGGTGCCTGTCCTTTAAAAGAAGGATTGTAATCACAGTGGATAAAATGAGTTTCTGGTAAAATACGTCTCATAACATTTTGACCTGCTCCATACATAGCATCGTAAGCGAAACGTAATCCAGAATTTTTAATTGCTTCTAAATCAAAATTTGCTTTTACATGGTCTACATAACGAGTTTCAAGATCAACAATTTCTACTGATCCATTAGCGATAGCATCTTCTATAGAAATTTCATCTAAATTCAGAGAAGTAAGGTCAGGAATAATATCTTCAATTTCTTGAACTTGTTCTGGAGATAAAGGCCCTCCAAAGTGTCCTTTCAATTTAAATCCATTATATTCAGGGGGATTGTGACTAGCTGTGATAACTACTCCTAAAGAACTTTTCAACTGAACACAAGCTAACGATATCATTGGTGTTGAGATAAAACCCTTAGCTAATTTCACTTTAACACCTTGACTAATAAATACTTTAGTTGCAGTATTAACAAAAAGCTCTCCAGCAAATCGACAATCATGTCCGATAACTATACTAGGTTTTTCGAAATTTTCTTTTACCCAAACGCTTGTAGCAAGAGCTACTCTTGCAACATTTTCAACTGTAAACTCTTGAGCAATAATCGCTCTCCAGCCATCAGTTCCGAATTTTATTTTATTTACCAATGTATTTAAATTTTAGTAAAACAAATATATGATAATTTTGAGAAGAGACGAATTTATCAAACATTTAAATTATTACACTTTATGAGATTTTAGAAATACTTTTTTAATTCGAATAAATCTAGTCTAAAT
>CALPSU020000241.1 GCA_943326315.2 Chryseobacterium gleum | reverse complement strand
ATGGCAGCTGTTTTAGCTGAAGGTGAAACAACGATTTATAATGCTGCTTGTGAACCATATTTGCAACAACTTTGTAAGATGTTAAATTTAATGGGGGCTAATATCAGTGGTATTGCTTCAAATATGTTAACTATTCAGGGTGTTAAAGAATTAAAAGGTTGTTACCATAGAATTCTTCCTGATATGATTGAGATTGGAAGTTTTATTGGTTTAGCAGCAATGACTAAGTCAGAAATTACAATTAAAGATGTAAGTTGGGATAATTTGGGAATAATTCCTGATGTTTTTAGAAAATTAGGAATAAAATTAGAGCGTAGGGGAGATGATATTTTTGTTCCAGCTCAAGATTTATATGAAATTGAAACTTTTATTGATGGTTCAATTTTAACGATAGCTGATGCACCATGGCCTGGTTTTACTCCTGATTTATTGTCTATTATTTTAGTTGTAGCAACTCAGGCAAAAGGAAGTGTTTTAATTCATCAAAAAATGTTTGAATCACGTTTATTCTTCGTTGATAAACTAATTGATATGGGTGCTCAAATAATTTTATGCGATCCGCATAGAGCTACAGTGATTGGAATGAATAATGAGCATACTCTTAAAGGTATATCCATGACTTCTCCAGATATTAGAGCAGGAGTATCATTGTTAATTGCGGCTTTATCAGCAAAAGGAAAAAGTATTATTCATAACATTGAACAAATTGACAGGGGATATCAAGATATAGATATTCGATTAAACAATTTGGGAGCAGATATTCGTAGAATTGGATAAAATTTTATTATGAAAATATTAGTTAGCTTATTGCTTTTAACTTGTTTTGCATTTACTTCAAGTGTTACTTTACAAACGGGAGATATTGCTCCTGAAATTGAACTAACTAATCCAGCTGGAAAAATTATTAAGCTTTCAAGTTTAAAAGGGAAAATGGTTTTAATAGATTTCTGGGCATCTTGGTGTGGACCATGTAGACAAGAAAATCCTAATGTTGTAGAAGCATATGGTAAATATAATAAGCAAAAGTTCAAAAATGGAAAGGGTTTTGAAGTGTATAGCATTTCTTTAGATCGTTCAATGGAACCATGGGTAAAAGCAATTTCTGACGATAAATTAGTTTGGAAAAACCATGCTTGGGATAAAGAGGGAGTTGCTTCAAGAACGTATGGCGCAAGTTCAATTCCTTTTGGAGTTTTGATTGATGGTGATCGAAAAATTGTAGCGAAAGGTCAGCAATTGAGAGGTTTAGGACTTCATATTGCTTTAGATGGATTAAAGTTAAACTAGAAAGAATACTTGATCTGCTTTAAAATAGTTTAATATGTTTGATTACTTTAAAAAAAATACATTTGTAAAAAATGAAACGGAAGATGTAAAGTTTTTAAAATTATTAATATTAATAATTTCCATTTTTTGTAGTTTTTGTGCAGTAATTTGGAGTATATTATATTATTCGATTTTTGGTTTTGGGATAATCACAAGTCTCCCATTATTTTTTGTTCTTACAATAGTTACAGCAATTTTTATATCAAATTCATTTAAAAATTATTCTATATTAATCCATACTCAGATAATAGGAATTTCATTGTTTCCTTTACTAATTCAATGGTGTATAGGTTCAATGAATCAATCTGGTTTTGCATTAGCTTGGTCTTTTTTATCTCCAATAGCTGCATTGATTTTTTTAACTAAGCGCCAATCCTATTATTGGATAAGCATTTTCACTATAACTTTCATATTTTCCATTATTTTTGAACCTAAATTATTAGGTTATGTAGTTCAAGTTTCATATCAAACTAGAAAATTGTTCTATATAATGAACATCTCTGCACCCGCATTTCTTACTTTTTTAGTTGCAAGATATTTTGTTAATGAACAAAAAAAACAAAACAATCAAAATCAAATACTAAACTCAATTACCAAAGTTAAAAATGATGAAATTATTGGTAGTATTGAGTATGCTAAACGTCTTCAAGAGTCAATTTTACCTACTAGACATAGAAGATTAAAATTATTTCCTGAAAGTTTTGTTTTTTATAGACCAAAAGATATCGTGTCGGGCGATTTTTTTTGGATGGAAGAGATTGAAGATAAAATATACGTGGCTGTTGCAGATTGTACTGGTCATGGTGTTCCTGGTGCGATGGTTTCAATAATATGTATGAATGCTTTGGAAAGAGCTATTAAAGAATTTAAGCTCGTTCAAACAGGCGAAATTCTTGATAAAGTCAGCTATTTAGTTGTACAAACATTTATAAGGAGTAAAAAAAATGTAAAAGATGGAATGGATATTTCATTACTTTCTATAAATAAAAAATCACGTGAGATCCAATGGAGTGGTGCTAATAATCCGCTCATTTATTTTGTTGATAATACATTACGAACTCTGAAGCCAGATAGACAGTCTGTTGGGTTTAATATTGACAGTAAAAAATTTACTTCTCATTCAATAGAATACAAAGATAATTCTACTTTTTATTTATTCACAGATGGTTATTTAGATCAGTTTGGTGGAATAAAAGATAAAAAATATACTATTAAACAATTTAGACTTAAATTGATAGAATTATTTGAAAAACAACCAAAATCTCAAAAAGCAGCATTAAATAGAACTTTTGAAGAATGGAAAGGTAAAAATGACCAAGTTGATGATATTTGTGTTGTAGGTTTGAAAATTTAATTTTTGAATTTTTTAATTTTATATTAATTATTATTGTTTTAATGAAATTTAGCAGTTTTCGAAATTGTAAATTTTAGATTTGGTTAATAGTTTATGTACTTCAAACAAATAGATAGTTTTAGATTTTTCGCAGTTCTACTGGTCTTAATTTCTCATTGGTTACATGAAGTTCCTTATGTTGAAATTCTTAGATTTGGGGCTTTTGGTGTTGAGTTTTTCTTTGTCCTAAGTGGCTTTTTAATTTCTTTACAATTGTATCGTTACAAAGATCTTATTGATCAGAAAAAGGGAAAAATTGGAAACGCATTATACGTGTTTTATATACGAAGAATAATAAGAATTTTACCTTTGTATTATTTTGTAGTTCTTATTGCAACGTTATTACATAAGGGAGAAATTAGAGATGCATTTTTATGGAATCTTTCTTGTGTTTCCAATTTTTACTTTATAAAAATAAAATATTGGACAAGTACATTTTCACATTTTTGGTCATTATCGGTTGAGGAACATTTTTATTTATTTTGGCCTTTGTTAGTTTTTATATTTAAACGTAGATTTTTACCGATTGCTTTTGTTTTAATAATTTGTTGGGCAGTTCTGTTTCGATACAATTCTTTTACACATACAATTGAATATTTTAGAGTATATGCCCATACTATTTCTTGTTTAGATTTATTTATTATGGGGGCAGTATTAGCTTATTTATATCATTATTATAAATCTATTTTTCATAAAATTTCACAATCAAGGCTTGTCAAAATATTCACTCTTGTTGGTTTTGTAATGTTGTATTATTTTTGGATTGCACATACAGAGTTTCAAACTTTTAATTGGGTTTTTCAACGACTTTTTATGGGGGTAATTTATTTACTAATTATTGGGATAGTTGTAAATGGAATAAAAGGTAAAGTAGGGGAGATTTTGGAAAATAAGGCTTTAGTTAAGTTAGGGAAACTTAGTTATGGAATTTATTTGATCCATAATTTTGTTCCAGGAATTTTATTACCTATTAAAAAATTACACCTTCATTTTAGTATTGAATTTGGAATATATTTCATAGTTACTATCATCTTTAGTGAAATATTATATCGATTTATTGAGGTGCCTTTTCGTAAATTAAATAAAAGATTTGTTCTTTAAATAAATACCTAAGCCAACATTCCCTCAAAAAACACCTCCACAAACTACTTCATCTTTGCAATTTTATTATATAAAGCAACATTTATTTGGTCTTTATGAATCAATTCCAATTCAAAATCAATGTCATCAAGAATAGACGTTTTTTGCTTTTGTTGGTCTCTTTGAACTTTTTGATACAAGTCTAAATACTTGCTTTTATAATCTTCAAATTCTTGTTCATCAATTGCAATATCTTCCCCGTCAAAATCAGTATATGATTGTATGACATTCATATTTCGTATTAATCTTCGAAATGCATGCACAAATTGTGCTTCTGCTTCTTCGTTTTATAATTTATCAACACTTTGATTCGTTGATGCTATTGTGAGTTTTGCGGTTACTTTATTTTTAAAGTGGGGGTTTAAAAAGTTTCAATGATTAACTTTAATGAAAATCAATTTAGAGGTCGTTCAGAAATGAACGACCTTTTTTTTACACTATTATTATATGTAAATAGATATAAAATCAAATATATTAGCTTTAATAT
>CALPSU020000240.1 GCA_943326315.2 Chryseobacterium gleum | reverse complement strand
TCAAATGAATCCGAAACCGTTTGTAAATCATGATGAACTATTACTACAGTTTTGCCTTCATTTTTCATCGTTATCAACAATTCTAAAATCGTCTTTTCTGTAGCAACGTCAACCCCGACAAATGGCTCGTCCATTACATAAATATCAGCGCCCTGAGCTAAAGCCCTCGCTAAAAAAACACGTTGTTGTTGTCCTCCAGAAAGTTGAGAAATTTGTCTATCCTTGTAAGCAGTTAATTTTACTTTTTCAATTGCTTCAGCGACTAATTGCTTATCAATTCCACTTAAACGATTAAATAATTTTCCTTTTTTATAGCGCCCCATTAAAACAACATCTTCCACTGTTGCAGGAAAATTCCAATCAACAGATTCTCTTTGAGGAACGTAAGCAACTCTTTCTCGAACTAAATCTAATTCTTTATCAAATATTTTTGAATACCCACTTGACAATGGAATTAATCCCATAATAGCTTTTAAAAGGGTTGATTTACCAGATCCATTTGGTCCTACAATTCCAATAATCTGACCTTGAGGCAACTCGAAATCAATATCCCAAAGTACTGGAATTCGATTATATGCAACCGATAAATTATGAACTTCTATACTATTTTGACTCATTGTTATTTTTTTGAAATTCTTTTTCAACTGCTAATAATAGTTGCTCTTCTGTTGGTAGATAAAGTTTATATTGACTTGCGATTATATTTTTTTCATTTTCAGGCATTGTGAATTTTACAACTCCATCATTTTTTCTTGCACACAATAATATTCCTATTGTTTTATTTTCATGAGGTAATTTTTCAATCCTATCATAATAGTTAACATACATTTGCAATTGACCAATATCTTGATGACTTAGTTTATTTGTTTTAATTTCAATTATCACAAAACATTGTAAAAGACGATTATAAAAAACTAAATCAACAAAAAATTCATCTCCTTCTATATGAATTCTTTTTTGCCTTGATACAAATGAAAAACCATTTCCAAGCTCTAATAAAAAATCTTGTAGATTAGTTATTATTGCACTTTCTAAATCTTTCTCGTAATAAGAATTTTCTCGTTTTAACCCTAAAAACTCCAAATACATCGGATCTTTTATTATTTCTTTTGCATCAGAAGGTAGTTTTTCTTTTTTAGCAACAGCCAATACACTTTCTTTGTCATTACTTAATAATAACCTTTCAAACAAACTACTGTCTATTTGTCGCTCTAATTGACGAACTGTCCAATTATTATTAACTGTTTCAGCTATATAAAAATCAATTTCATCCTGACTATCAACACTTAATAATATTTTATATTGACTCCAGCTCAATTGTGAATACAGTGTATGCACAATTGGAAATTTTTTATAAAATTGAACAAATAAATATAATTGTCGCTTGCTAAAACCACTTCCAAAACTTGGTTCTAAATTCTCTGAAAGAAACTTTATTATGTATTTACCATAGTCTGAACGTTCCTTTCCCTCCTGTTCGTCTTCAAAAATATGTTTACCAATATTCCAATACATTAATGTACGATAATGGTCAACAGAACGTATAGCTTGTTCTTTTGATTCTTGAATAATTTCAATAATTCTATTTAATAAATTTGTTTCTTTTATTTCAATCATATTTAATCATATTTTCAATGCTCTCACCAATGTTTTCACATTTTTTCGCATCATTCCATTATATGTATTCGCTCCAGATTTTAAATCTCCCAGAGCATCAGAATACAAGGTTCCTCCTATTTTCACAATTTGTCCTTTAGATTTACAACCTTCAATAACTGCTGTAATAGATTTAGAAGAAACACTACTTTCAACAAAAATAGCTTTCACTTTTCGCCTTAATATTAGATTCACTAAATTGGATACATCTTTTAATCCGGGTTCTGAAACGGTTGAAATACCCTGTATAGCGAGAACTTCCACATCAAATGCTTTTCCGAAATAATGAAAAGCATCGTGAGAAGTAATTAATACCCTTTGTGACTTATCAATAGATTGTATTTCCGAAATTAAATCCTTATTCAATTTTTTAAATTCTACTTCTATTTTTTTATAATTATTTAAAATAAAACCTTTTTCATTTGGAAAAACTTTAGATAATTCAAATGCACATTCTTTAACACCTTGCAACCACAACAATGGGTCAAACCATACATGTGGATCATTTGTATGGTCATTGACTTTTATTAATTTTTTTAAATCCATTCCATTTGAAAAAGCAATAACCTCTTTTTCAGACGCCATTCTTTCAAATAAATTCGTCATTTTCCCCTCAAGATGCAATCCATTAAAAACTATTACTCGAGCATTTCCTAAAGCCCTAACATCTGAAGGTTTAGCTTCATACATATGAGGATCAACTCCTGCCCCCATTAATATTTTAACATCAAATTTATCCCCTACCAATTTCTTTACTGCATCGCCAATAATTGTAGTTGTACAAACAATTAACTTAGGATTTCCTACATTTTTAGGTTTCCAAACACAGCCATTTAAACCTAATAAAAAGAAGGTTAAACAAAAAAAGAAAAGTATATGTTTTAAACCTCTCAACATGCAATCTGGATAAAAATCTTATTCGCTACTACGGAAGAAAAACTAATCTCTTTCCCATTAATTAAAACTAGAACAGAAAAATCAAAATCAAATTTTTCTAATACTTGAATCTCTGTCCCTAATCCAATTTCATATCTTTTTAAAAACTGAAAGAATCCTGATGAACCATCCTCTACTCCCACGACACTTCCTTTTCCATTAATATCAATATCGGAAAGTGCAATACTTTTATTGATCTTCTCAAAAACACCATTTTTATCTGGAATTGGATCTCCGTGCGGATCAACCTTTGGAAAGCCTAAATATTCTTCTAAATGATCAGTAAGTTTGGTGGATTGAATATGCTCCAATTGCTCGGCAATTTCATGTACTTCATCCCATCCAAAATTTAATTTACTAACTAAAAAAACTTCCCACAAACGATGCTTACGAATAACTTGTAATGCCATCTTAACGCCTAAAACTGTTAACTCACAACCTTGATATTTCTGATAGGAAATTAATTCTTTCTCAGAAAGTTTTTTAACCATATCAGTTACCGATGAAGGCTTGGTAGACATTTTATCCGATAATAAATTAGTAGAAATTGCCTCCGTTTGATCCTGAGACAATGAATAAATAGCTTTTAGATAATTCTCTTCACTTTGTGATAACATATGTAATAGTTTTAACGAATTTACGAAATATTTTTAGACAAGACTAAAAATATAAAGAAATTTAAGGTCATTTCGAAAAGCTAGTTTCACAAATATATACTATCATCTAATTTGAAGAATTATGCTTAGGGTTTCCCACTTTGGTGGGGGATTAAGGGGGAGGATTTTCTAAATTACGTTTTATTTGTAGAGACAGGTTTTTTATTTGTAGGGTCAGGGCATGCCCTGCCCCTATAAATAAAAAATAACACCTTAACCTTAAGCGTATTAATCATGTAAGCCATGTGTATTTTTTTCATAAACATACTTAGGCTAGGAAATATTTGTATAGACACATTCTTATTCATTGCGTCTCTACCGAAAATACCTATATTTGCCTTTCAATTACGAAAAACAAAACAAAATGGCAACAAACAGAACATTCACAATGTTAAAACCAGACGCTATCGAAAGCGGAAATGCTGGTAAAATCATTGACTTAATCATTAGCAAAGGATTCAAAATCAAAGCTATGAAATTCACTCAATTAACTGAAGATCAAGCGAAAAAATTCTATATCGAGCATGCTGAAAGACCATTTTATGGTGAATTAGTTGAATATATGATTTCAGGTCCAATTATCGCTGCAATACTTGAAAAAGACAATGCAGTAGCTGATTTTAGAGCATTAATTGGTTCAACTGATCCAGCTGAAGCTGCAGAAGGAACAATTCGTAAATTATATGCTGAAAGCAAAGCAAAAAATGCTGTTCACGGTTCTGATTCTGACGAAAGTGCAGCGAGAGAAGGTGAATTTCACTTTTCAGCTAACGAGATTTTCTAAGAAATTAGAACGATAATATACTAAAAGGCTTTCCAGATGGAAAGCCTTTTTTGTGGAAAATGAAATTATATTTTCTTAATTCGAATAACATCTTCCGCTTTTTTATCTTGAATTTTATTTTCAATTTTAATATTTCCAAACTTATAAGTTAAATTAATTCGAATTCTTCTAGTATCATTTTTTGTTAGAGAAAAATAATATTGATTTGGTAAATTTGAAGAAACACTAGAATAATCAGTATAGAAAATATCTGAAAAACCTAACACGACATTTAATTGATTTTTAAAGAATCGTTTTTGAACAGCCAAATTCATAGAATA
>CALPSU020000239.1 GCA_943326315.2 Chryseobacterium gleum | reverse complement strand
TTATACAAAGATTCTGAAGATAGGTTAGTTGCAACAACTGAAAAGCCATATATAGCTTTAAATGAGTTTGCATATCTTAGAGTTAAAGAATTAAATCCATTTGGTGCATTTCTTGATTGGGGGTTAGAAAAAGATCTACTTGTAGCATTCAGAGAGCAAACAAACAAATTAGAAGAAGATAAATATTATTTAATATATTTATTATTAGATCAGTCTACAGATAGATTGGTAGCTACTGCAAAAACAAATAAAAGGTTCTCAACAGATACTTCTGAAATCGAAATTGATAAAGAGGTAGAAATTCTTATATGTGAATCATTTGACTTAGGGGTTAAAGTGATTGTAAATGGTAAATTTCTTGGTATTATTTATCATAATGATGTAAATCGAAAACTTCGAAGAGGAGATTACGAAAAAGGATTTGTTTATAATGTCAGAGAAGATGGAAAGCTTGATGTACGTTTAGATGTATCAGGATATCAGAAAGTAGAACCTTCAGCGGAACGACTTTTAGCTTTAATGAAAAATAGACAGGGGACTTTATTTTTAACGGACAAAAGTGATCCAGATGATATTCGTGATCAAGTAGGCATGAGTAAAAAGACATTCAAACAAGCAGTAGGAAATTTATATAAAAGCAAATTGATTTCTATTAATCCTGATTCAATTTCAATTATATAATTTAGTATTAATCCAATACTGAGCCAAAAGAGTAAAGTCTTAATTTCCAGTATTCTGATTGATTAATATCTGTAATTATAACTCCTTTTGATGAACTTGCATGAATCATTTGTAAGGAAATACCATTATTCCCGATAATTAGACCAACATGTGAAATTCCAGAACCATTATCAAAAAATACTAAATCTCCTTTTTTCGCCTGTTTTTGTTCTATTTTTTGAGATTTTTTCTCTTGATCTAATGCTCTTCTAGGTAATGTTACACCAAACTCATTCATTACGTAACAAGTAAAACCACTGCAATCAAATCCTTTTGGATCATTTCCTGCTGAAGAATATGGTGTGCCAATTTGTTTTTTAGCAAACTCTACAATTTCATTCCTTTGTTTGCTCGTAAATGGTTCGTTTTTAAGTTCATCAAGTTGTTTTTTATTTAATTCACCTTGCTTGTCGATAGAAGGGATATTACTAAATAATTCTAACACTAAATTTTTCGCGTATAAATACTCAGAATCTTTATTTTCTCTTTTCAACTGATCAATCCAATCGAGTAAATCACTTTTTAAAAAGATCAATTCATTTAAATGAAGTTTTAAAATTTTATTTCCTTCAGGTGATTTTTGAACTTTTAAATATAATTCACGAGCTTCATTTAAAGCATTACTGTGTTTTTTTAACCAATGTGAATTTTGAGATAACTGAAATGAACTTAAACTTTTATAATATGAAGGAATAATAGAAAAATCATATTCAGGATTGTCGAGTAGTCTATTAGACTTCCTAAGTACCATTTTATAATGACCCTGACTATATAGAATTTCTAGTTTTTCTATTTTACTTTTTTGAGAGTAAATAGTTGGAAGAGTGGAACAAAAAAATAATATTAAAGTGAGAATTTTTATTTTTTCTTTCATAAATTTATTTTTTTATAATACGAAGAAATAAAAAATATGGATAAGTTTGAAGATAAATTAAGTTTTCATTTAACATTAAAATGTTTATGAATTTAAAATTTATCTCCAAAAATATTTCAGTTCATCAATTGAAAAATTATCGTTGCTAAAACTAATTTTTATGGAATGTTTACCCGGAAGATAATCTAAAAAGTTTTCAGAAAATTTGACTCCTAAATTGTTACTAGAAACCCAGAAATCTTGTATAAATTTTGAATTTTCTATAATTAAATTGACAGTTTTATCTTTATTGTTTAAATTTTCTAACGAATATTTAATTTCGTCAGTTGTTGCTTTTTGATTTGAATTCGATAAATGGTTAAACCATCTTTCATTTTCAGTATGTGTATTTGTAGTCCATTTAAAATGAATTACAAATCCTTTTTCTTTTAGTTCAGGTTCTAAACATTCTAAACAAACTTTATTTACAGAACCTTGATGTAAATTTATTTCAGAATTATTTTCAAGTATCTTATTTCCATTGAAATCATAAATAATATATTTTAATTCACAAATAAAAGAATCTGGAACATCTGAAACTATATAATACTGTTCTTTTCCAAGTTCTTCAATTTTTGAAACAATTGCTACATCTTCATAATCTTTTTTTACTGAATATTGAAGCGCTTTCCAATTGCCATAGTAATCAACACTTGACCAAGTTGGAGCCTGCCAACAGTCATTAACTTGCCAATAAAGAGTTCCCATACATCTAGGCATTCCTGTGCGATGAGCTGAAACAGCTATACTTACGGCTTTTGATTGAGTTAATTGAGATAAGTAAACAAATTCTTCAAAAGATTTTGGTTCTCCAAACAATACTTTTGTCTGTTTTAATATCATACCATTCCCAACATAACTTTTTTGATGGTGCTTCATTACTTTTGAATCTAACTCCCATTCCGTTTTTTTAGAAAAACTTGATAAAGTCGAAAATTCAGGAAAAGATTGGAAACCATATTCAGCATTAAATCGACCTGTTTTTTTTCCAAAATCTTCTATTGGATCTTTCCCATGCCAAACTCCCCAGTAATGCATTGTTCCGTGATCATAATATTCATCTTTTCCCCAATTACTCAAAGGAGATGTATGTATATAAGGAGTATTAGTATTCTTGTTTATTATTTTGGGTGCTAATTCTTTAAAGAGACGATTATAATCATTCTCAATTTGTTTTGCATCTTCTCCATATAACCCATATTTTAATTGAAATCCCCAATTTTTCCATGCAACGTCAACTTCGTTATTACCATTGAATAATGTCAATGAGGGATGGGATGCAATTTTAGGTATTTGAAATTCTAATTCACTTTCTACATTAGCCAAAAATAATGAATCTCCTGGATACATGGCGCATGCAAACATCAAATCCTGCCAAACCATTAATCCTAATTTATCACATGTATTATAAAAAACTTCATCGGGATAATATCCTCCTCCCCAAACTCGCACCATATTAAAATTACTTTCAGCCATTAATTCAACCATTTTGACAATTTGCTCATCTTTTACTCGAGTAGGAAAAATATCTTGGGGGATATAATCTCCTCCTTTGCAAAATATCGATCTCCCATTTATTTTAACAAAATAACTAGTTCCCCATTTGTCTGGTTCAATTATTAATTCAGTTTTTCTAATTCCAAAATGAAAAGTCAAAGAATCAATAATATCTCCTTTGGCATTTAAAAGTGTCCAAGTATCGAAGTATAAATTTTGATCTCCCTGACCTCTAGGCCACCATAATTTAGGACTTATTATTACTTCAGATCTAATTAAATCTTTTTTTGATTTGATATATTTATCACCGAAAATTTTACTTCTCCAAAGAATAGGTTCAGATATAGTATCACTTAAAATTAGAGTGAAATCTAAATTTGCTGTTTCATCTGATTGAAATTGGGTTGAGCAATTTTTACCTAAAATTCTAGTATCATTGTAGCAATGTATTGAAACGGGTTTTAAAAATCCTATTGTATTCATTCTTAACGCCCAATCCCAACCAAATTGATACTGTGGTTTTCTACAATATGAAGCTATTGGTATTTTTCCAACATCATTTGTTGCTGGATAATGAAATTTTTCATTATTAAAACGATCTGAATGATACATTACTGGTGGAGTAAATATTACTTTTAAAGAATTTTCGCCTTGATGAATAATGTTTTTTATTTGTGAATAATATGGTCGAAAATTATTTTCTGATTTAAATAAAAATATATCATTTAAGTATACCTCTGCGTATGTGTCAATTCCAGGAAATTCTATTTCTATAAAATTTGATTTAAGTTGTGATTCTGAAAGTGTGAAAGAAGATTTAAATTCCCATTTATACTCTTCAATCCAATTAAACTCAGTTTCATTTAAACCATAAAAAGGATCAGGTAATTCTTTGTTTGAAATTAATGATTGTTGAACAGAACCATGAGTTTCAGCGTCTATCCATATTTTTTTAATAGGATGAAGGAAAGTCCAATTTAAAGTGGTTTTTTGAGAAAACACTTTGAAAAAGCATAACGTAAGCATGAATAAAATTAGAATTAATTTCATGTTTAAATAATATAATTTTAGTTTTTAATACTTAAAAAAGATAAACTTGCTTAGTCGTTAATTTATAAGAATCAAATTAAAACTTATCTTGTTCCTTCGGAAATAAAGATATACTTTTATGTCAATGAAAACAACTCTTTTTAAAGTTATAAATTTTAGTTTATTGTTATTTTATTTTACAATAAACTC
>CALPSU020000238.1 GCA_943326315.2 Chryseobacterium gleum | reverse complement strand
TCACAAAACACACATTCATTAATAATAAATATGCTTCAAATAAAATTAGTATAAATTTAATTCCGATGTATCCTAAAATAAGAAAAATACCAATTTAACAACTCCAGCACCTCAAAATAAAATAATCCCAATTTTCGTATTTTTATAAAAAAAACATATGTCGTCTTTAATTTCAAATTTAACAACCGCTCCGCTGGATTTGCAATCCTGCGGTTATTTTAATTTTAAAACTCAACTAAAAATTAGTTTGGATTTGAAATCCAATTGATAAATTTACGAGCGATTACTTATAGTTAATAGAAAAATCGAAAAGAAATTTTAGTAAAAAAAATAGTTTTATGCTTTTGATTTCCAAAGGATTGCGAATCCATCGGAGTCTGATAAAAAGGTATAATACTTACTGTTGTTTTGGTAAAAAACACTAAACTGGTTTTTCAATTTTCAATTTTCAATTGACAATTATTAAATTCTTAAAGCACCTTCTTTCAATGAACAAGGAGAAATTATCACTCTCGTAATACCAAGTTTTTTTATTATCCATTTAACCTTCGCAGCAGCGATTGGGGCCATTTTTTTTCGAATATTTATTATGAATTTATTCTGATTTCGATCTTCTTGTGAAGAATATAGAATTTCGTCAATTATTGAATTAAAATCTTTCATTGGTACTTCAATCGAACGAATGGCTTCTGGAAAAGGTTCATTATGTATTAATTCATAAAATGTTTCAAAACTTCCAGAAGCACCTATTAATAATTCTGATTTTTTCCCTTCAAAGAATTTTTTTTCTTTACTATCTAACCAATCGTTAATTTTATTAATATCCTTTTCAGTAAAAGGGTCATTAAGTGTTAATTCTTGGTAAATTCTAGAAACTCCGATATCCAAGCTAACCATTTCATTCATTCCATTTTTATCAGCGAAAATAAACTCTGTACTTCCGCCTCCTATATCCATTATTACTCCTGGATTTTCAAAATTATAGGACCATTTCACACCATTATATATTAATTCGGCCTCTTTTTCACCTGAAATAATATTAATGTCAATTTCCAATTCATCTTTAATTTGCTTAACAAAAAGATCTGCATTTTTAGCACCTCTTAATGCAGAAGTTCCAAATGCACGTATATTATTTACATTATGGTTTATGCAAATTAACTTAAAGTTGCGTATTGCATTAATTCCACGTTGAAAGGCTTCAGGAGAAATTATGTTTTGGTTAATTCCACCCATTCCAAGAGAAACTCCTTCTTTTTCAGAATGTAACACTGTAAATTCATTCTCGCCAACGTCAGCAATCAAAATATTGAATGTATTTGTTCCAAGATCAATAACAGCTTTTCTCATAATTGAAAATTAACATAATAATTTGACAACGAAGTTATAGTTCTTTTTATTTTAAATCGACAATTAAAATGAATTGAAAGAATAATTATTTGAAGTAATTTATAATTTCTTGTGCAGCTAATTTCCCACTAATTAAGGCTGGTGGCATGCCTGGTCCTGGAACTGTTAGTTGACCAGCATAAACCATATTTTTTAGTTTTTTGTTATTTAATTTTGGTTTTAGAATAGCCGTTTGACGAAGTGTATTTGCCAAACCATAAGCGTTTCCTTTGTAACTGTGATAATCTGATTTAAAGTCGTTGATACAGTAAGAGCGTTTGTATATGATGTGTTCTGAAACATTTTCATTTACTTGTTTCTCTAATCGTTCCATTATTATTTTGTAATATTTCTCTCTAATTTCTTCAGTATCTTCAAGATCAGGAGCAATGGGAATTAACACAAAGATATTTTCACATCCTTCTGGAGCAATAGATTTATCAGTTTTAGATGGGTTACAAACGTAAAAAAGTGGCTTTTTAGGCCATTGAGGGTCGTTGTAAATTTCATTTGAATGTTCATCTAAACTTTCATCAAAAAATAATGTATGATGGTCTAAAGAGTTCAACGGTTTATTTACACCTAAAAAGAAGATTAATGAAGAAGGAGCTAAAGTTCTTGAATCCCAATATTCATCCGTATAATTCTTCGCTTCTTTTGGTAATAAAGATTCCATGTGATTATAATCTCCGGCAGCGACAATTGCATCAAATTCAACAAGCTCATTATTTACAATTAAACTTGTCGCTTTGTCATTGGTTACATTTATTTTCGATACTTCGGCATTGGTATGAATTTTCACACCCAATTCTACCGCTAATTCCTCCATGGATTCGATTATGCGATACATCCCATTTTCTGGATACCATGTACCAAGCATTAAACCTGCGTAATTCATTAAGCTATAGAGTGCAGGTGTGTTCTCAGGAGCAGATCCTAAAAACAACACAGGAAAATCCATTAAGGCTGTTAATTTTTCATCTTTGAAAGATTTACGAACAAACTTTTTGAAATTTGAAAATAAATTCAATTTAAAAACTCCCTTTACTACTTCCCATTTAGCAAATTCTAAAATTGATTTTCCAGGAGTATAGATTAAACTATTCATGCTCGTTTCATATTTAAACTTAGCATCATCCATAAAAGTTTTAAATCTTTCACCAGATCCAACTTCAATTTCTTCGAAGAAGTTAATTAATTCATTTTTTTCAGAGGGTATATCTAGTTTTTCATTGTTTTTGTAAATTACTGAAAAAGAAGGGTTTAATTTGGTTAAGTTGTAATAATCACTTCTTTTTTTATTGAAATTTTCAAAATAGCCATCAAAAATTTCGGGCATCCAATACCAACTTGGACCCATTTCAAATGTAAAACCTTTTTCAGTAAATTTTCTATTTCTTCCTCCAATAGTGCTGTTTTTTTCAAAAATAGTAACTGTATATCCTGCCTTTGCTAAGTAACTAGCAGCAGATAATCCTGAAAAACCACCTCCAATTATTGCTATTTTTTTCATTTGTTTGGATTCACTAAAAAATGATTAAAGTCTGACATGTTGTATAATAATGTTTGGTTTTTTTGAGGAGTTAATAAGTCAAGCGTATCGCTATTTCCTGCCCAATAAAAATGAGTTTGTTTACTATTTATAGAGAGATTATTAATCGCTTTTAATAATTTTTCTTTTCCAGGGGAGAAAAATATAAAACCAAGGGCTTTTTTAATTTTTCTATCTTTTATTAACTGATTCAAACCACTTGTAGGTACTTGTTGTCCTAAGTAAATAGTTTTAATATTATTAAGTTTTAAAATAAAATTTGCAAATAATAATCCTATATCATGTGTTTCTTCTTCAGGCAAGAAAAGAACTAATTCATTAGAATTGTCAATCACACCTGGAAGTTTTTCAATTGCTACGTTTAATTTTTGTTTTATAAAATTTGAAATAAAATGTTCTTGTATAGGATTAATATCATTTTTCCCCCACATTATACCAATTCTTTGCAATAAAGGATAAAAAATGGATGTAATAATAGAGTATGTATCCAAAGATTTATTTATTTTTTCAAACTCAGAATTCATTTTATTTTCATTAAAAACTAATCCTGAAGCCAGTAAATTTGAAATATATAACTCAATTTTTGTGTCGGATTTAATTTTTGAACCATCAATTTTATCAAGTTCATTATTTATTTCTACTATGTCAAATTTCGCTATTTTAGAAATTTTAAAACCTGCTTTTAATAAAACGGATGTAGAAAGAATTTTTTTTAAATCTAAATCATTATAGAAGCGTATTCCTGTGTCTGTTCGTTCTGGAGTTAATAAGTTATATCGCTGTTCCCAAATTCGAATAGTATGAGCTTTAGTTCCTGAATAATTTTCAAGTTCTTTAATGGAATAAGTTCTCATTGTTTTTTTGTTTTTAAATTATTAAATAATTCAGTGAAATAGGTAGATAGAAGTATCAGTAACATATTGTAAAATAAATCTTCAAACGGTATAGTTCCAATGCGTATGCTTGAAAAACAATTTTCGTTATAAAAAACAATTGGAGATTCAGTAAAACTTCCTGTAAGTATGCTGTTTACTATGAAAAAAGGGATTAGACAAACTAGATAGGTGAAAAGAAATTCGGTCATAAAGTGTGATCGTAAAAAGTTTATTGTACTTAAACCGATTCCACACAATAAGAAAGCCCAAAATGTATAAGGTTGATTATGATATAGTATACCTATAATTATCAATAGTATGGATAAACTATACCAAAATGGAATTGTAAAATTAGTTTTGAATGGATTTTTGAAATATGCTTTTATCACATAATGTATAAAAGTACAAGAAAAAGGAACTGAGATGAAAAATAACCATTCTTCTAAAGGTAGATCAAAGAGGAACTTTCCAAACAAGTATTCTGTTGTAAATCCCCAGTAATTGTGTTTTGTAAAATAGATATCCCAAGGTATAAATACAAGCATGACAATTGTAATCGCAAGAAATAG
>CALPSU020000237.1 GCA_943326315.2 Chryseobacterium gleum | reverse complement strand
TCTCAAATGGATGATGATGAGGCGGCTGAAGATATCGTTGAACTTCTAAATTACGACGAAGACACAGCCGGTGGATTGATGCAAAAAGAATTTATCCAAGCAAAATTGGAGTGGTCTGTTAGCCGGTGTTTGATCGAATTGCGTCGTCAAGGGGAAGAAGTTGAAAATGTTTATACCATTTATGTTGTAGATGATTTAAATAAATTAGTCGGATTACTCTCTTTAAAAAAATTGATTTTTGCTGATACAACAATGCATATTCGGGATTTGTATCAGAAAAAAAATATAATTTCTGCCAAAACTAGCGATAGTAGTGAAGACGTTGCAAATAGAATGTATAAATACGATTTGGTCTCAATTCCAGTTGTAGATTTACAAAATAAATTAGTCGGAAGAATTACCATTGATGACATTGTTGATGTAATCAAGGAAGAAGCAGATAAAGATTTCCAAATGGCTTCTGGTATCTCTGATAAAATTGAAGCTAGTTCTAGTGTTTGGCATATCTCAAGAGCACGTTTACCTTGGTTATTAATCGGAATGTTGGGTGGAATTTTTGCAGCAAATGTGATTGCAAAATTTACAAATCAAATTAGTAATATTCCTACATTAGCGCTCTTTATTCCTTTAATCACTGCAATGGGAGGAAATGTTGGTGTACAATCTTCGGCAATTGTTGTACAAGCTTTAGCAAAAGGAAACGATCAATTTGATCACATTAAAAAGAAAATCATAAAGGAAACGTTGGTTGGGTTAATAAACGGTGTTTTCTTAGCTTCAATTATTTACGGGATTGCTGCTTTTTTTGGAAATTCTACTCTTGGTTTTGTTGTGAGCATTTCTCTTTTTGTAGTGATTGTTTTTGCAGGCTTATTTGGAACGATTATTCCATTAATACTAAATAAATATAAAGTAGATCCAGCCCTTGCTACAGGTCCTTTTGTAACTACTTTAAACGATGTTTTAGGGTTATTTATTTATTTCACTATCGGAGCATTACTTTATAATCTTTAATCTTCCTAGTAATGACAATTCTTTTTTTAGATGAAGTTCACGAAATATTGACGAATCGATTAACAGAAGCTGGCCATATTTGCATGCATGCAGAAGAAAAATCGTTGCAGGAATGCTTAGCGTTAATTAAAACGGTAGACGGAGTTGTTATTCGTTCGCGTTTTCCAATGGATGAAACGTTTTTAAAGAATGCAGACCAACTAAAATTTATTGCTCGTTCGGGTGCTGGAATGGAAAATATTGACGTTACTTATTGCGAAGAAAGGGGTATTCTACTTTACAATTCTCCCGAAGGAAATAGAAATGCAGTAGCAGAACACGCACTTGGAATGTTGTTATCATTGATGAACAAACTGAATAGTGCCGATCAAGAAGTGCGAAAAGGAAAATGGGACCGCGAAGGAAATCGAGGAATTGAATTGGACGGTAAAACGGTTGGAATTATAGGTTATGGAAACAACGGTAAAGCATTTGCTAAAAAGTTAAGAGGATTTGATGTAAATGTTTTGGCGTATGATAAATACAAACAAAGTTTTGGTAGTGATTTCGTTAAAGAATCTACCCTTGAAGCCATTTTAGACCAAGCAGATGTTATCAGTTTTCACATTCCTCAAAACAAAGAAACGTTGTTTTTTGCAAACGACGAATTTTTTTCAAAAATCGCAAAACCTATTTTCTTACTGAACCTATCGAGAGGCAAAATTGTAGAAACAGCAGCATTGGTAAAAGCCATTGAAAGCGGAAAAGTGCTAGGAGCAGGATTGGATGTTCTTGAATACGAAAAAGCAAGTTTTGAATCTTTCTTTGAGCAAGAATTACCACTTCCATTTCAGTATTTATTAAACTCCCCAAAAGTTATTTTAACCCCACACGTTGGTGGCTGGACCAATGAAAGTTATTTCAAATTGAGTAATGTATTAGCTGATAAGATTTTGGAGGATAATTAGTTGAATGCTTTCTCTTTCATAAAATAAGCGAGATAATCAGGTAATTTCGCGCCTAAATAATAAGGTAAATTCATTAAATAATACGATTTTCCTGCCGGAGTTTTTGCTTCTTCAATAGAAAAATCACCCGCATATAATCGCACTGCATACGGATGATTTGTTCGCTCAACAAATTGGTGTAATGATCGAAGAGTACCCTGTTTTCCCGATTTTATTTCTATTGGAAAAAGATACTTGCCAGATTGAAATACGATGTCTACCTCTGAATTACTGTCTTTTTCTTCCCTTACCCAAAAATGAGGTTTATAAGGAGTTTCATCGTGAATAGAAATTAACTCTTGAGAAACTAAATGTTGGATTATTTTTCCTCTGTGAAAGTCATTCAAATCTTTTAATAAAATCATTTCACCTTGCAATAATAGAATTTGATTCAACATTCCTGTATCTAAAAATTGTAAACGTGGACGTTTTTTTAAATCAGGAATAATAGGTGGATCTAACATTGTTGTTGGATATACTAATTGAATAATTTTAGATAAATCCAAGGCTCTTAATGCTTCACCTACTTCTCTCGACTTGTAATTCGATTTTCCAAATCCTTCAAATTTTACTCGGTCTGTTTCATATGGTGCTATATCGATTACATGACGAATTATTTTTCTTTCATTTTCTGTTGAGGCATATTTTGCAACATCATCTTTGTAGGCTTGCCAAAGTCGATTATATGTTTTAGATAAGTTTGAAATGTTTTTATTCTTAACGTAATTTTTAACCACTTCGGGCATTCCTCCAATCACAGCATATTCATTGAATAGGTTTAGTAATATAGAATGTGCATAATCTGGAATTGGAATAGTTTGCAGTACGTCTAAAGCTACTTTATTACCAATTGCACCTAAAAATTCTTCGAAGTTTAAAGGATGAATGTATAAATATTCAATCCTTCCAACAGGGAAACTGGGCACTTTATTCAATGCAAATTCTAATAATGATCCAGCTGCAATGACAAAAAGTTCAGGTTTTTCTTCGTAAAAATAACGCAACAATTGAATTGCTTTTGGTGATTCTTGTATTTCATCAATAAATAAAAGCGTAGGACTTTTACTGGGTTGAATTCCTTTTAATAAAAAAGCGGCATTTAACAATTTATCAATATCATCTGTTTGAAACAAATTGATATCCGATTCTCTTTCTAAATTTAATTCTATATAATTGGTAAATTCATTCGCAAATTCTCGAACCAATGTTGTTTTACCAACTTGTCTAGCACCTCTTAATAACAATGGTTTACGATTAGGATCTTCTTTCCATTCAATTAATCGAGCATATGATTTTCGCTGAATTTTCATTTAATTTCATTATAAATAGAATGCAAATATATAAATTATTTGTAACAAAGAGGGCCCAATTTTATAGTTATTTGTCACAAAGCGAATCTAATTTTTTCAATCTATTGTCATAAAGAGGACCCAATTTTTTGAATTTATTGTAACAAAGCGGACCCAATTTTCGGTTATTTCACTAAAAATAAACAATGAATAGTTCTTAAAGTATAACTAAGTCTACCATCTATCGTCTAAAAATCTTGAGTCTCTTCAATGAAAATAGCCCCAAACCAACTTTGCTTTCGCTTTACCAATAATATTTTCTAGTTCGGCTTCTGTTTTCTCTTTAATGGCACTTACTGTCTTAAAAGCAACCATTAAATCTTCTTGTGTTTTTGGTCCAACACCTTCTATTTGAGTTAATTCTGAAACCAATGCTGTTTTGCTTCGTTTGTTTCGGTGGTGGGTAATTCCAAAACGGTGGGCCTCATTTCGCATAAATTGAATTACTTTCAAACTTTCTGTTCGCTTATCCAAATAAATCGGTAAACTGTCACCTGGAAAAAAGATTTCTTCCAAACGTTTGGCAATACCTACAATGGCTACTTTTCCTCTTAAATCTAATTTTTCCAATGCTTTTAAAGCGGAACTTAATTGTCCTTTTCCTCCGTCGATGATAATCAATTGGGGAAGAGATTGATCTTCGTCGAGCATTCTTTTGTAACGGCGGTAAACTACTTCTTCCATCGTCGCAAAATCATCTGGACCAACAACTGTTTTCACATTGAAATGACGATAATCTTTTTTGCTTGGTTTTGCATTTTTAAAAACAACGCAGGCAGAAACAGGGTTCGTTCCTTGGATATTGGAATTATCAAAACATTCCATCTGAATAGGCAATTCTTTCAAACGGAAATCCTTTTTTAATTGCTCTAAAATGCGTTCTGCATGACGTTCTGGGTTGACTAATTTCTCTTGTTTAAGTTTCTCCATGCGGTAATAATTTACATTGCGTAGAGAAAGTTCAATTAACTGCTTTTTATCTCCTCTTTGAGGGACAAAGAAATCAATTCCATCAATCTTTAAATCAATTTTTTCAGC
>CALPSU020000236.1 GCA_943326315.2 Chryseobacterium gleum | reverse complement strand
TTTAGATTTAAATAAAAAACAAAATGGCTGATTTGAAACAAATCGCGGAAACGCTAGTAAACCTTACAGTAAAAGAAGTTAATGAACTTGCAACTATCCTTAAGGATGAGTATGGTATCGAACCTGCTGCTGCTGCTGCCGTTATGGTAGCTGGTGGAGGTGGTGAAGCTGCTGCTGCTGAAGAAAAAACAGAATTCGATGTAATATTGAAAGCTGGAGGACCAAACAAACTTGCTGTAGTTAAACTTGTAAAAGAATTAACTGGTAATGGTTTAAAAGAATCAAAAGACTTAGTTGATGGAGCTCCTACTGCTTTAAAAGAAGGGATTTCTAAAGACGAAGCTGCTGCTCTTAAAGCTGCTCTTGAAGAAGCAGGAGCTGAAGTTGAGATTAAATAACTATCATTCTTCATAATTGGAAAGGCACGGCTTTATAAGCTCGTGCCTATTCCTGTTTATTTGAACTAAGTTAAAATGCATTTTCATCTACAAATTCTTTAGGCCTTGGCAACATCAAGTAATATTTCGACAAGAATTAATTTTGCATCAAGCAAAAATCAATTTGACTATCCAGATTTTTTGGATATTCAAATTAAATCTTTTCAAGAATTTTTCCAGTTAGAAACTACACCGGAAAACAGAGATACGGAAGGATTATTTAAAGTATTTTCAGAAAACTTTCCAATTACTGATACTAGAAATCAGTTTGTTTTGGAGTTTTTAGATTATTTCGTTGATCCACCTCGATACACTATTGAGGAATGTATCGATAGAGGTTTAACTTATAGTGTGCCTTTAAAGGCCAAATTAAAACTATATTGTACGGATCCTGAACACGAAGATTTTGAAACTATTGTTCAAGATGTGTATTTGGGTACTATACCATATATGACTCCTAAAGGATCTTTTGTTGTAAATGGTGCACAACGTGTTATCGTTTCTCAATTGCACAGATCACCAGGTGTTTTCTTTGGTCAAAGTCGCCATGCTAATGGTACGAAATTGTATTCAGCACGTGTTATTCCATTCAAGGGTTCTTGGATTGAGTTCGCTACTGATATTAATAGTGTAATGTATGCTTACATAGATCGTAAGAAAAAATTACCTGTTACAACGCTTTTTCGCGCGATTGGATATGAAAGTGATAAGGACATTTTAGAAATTTTTGATTTAGCTGATGAAGTTAAAGCTACAAAGGTTAATTTAAAAAAATTAGTTGGTCGTAAATTAGCTGCACGTGTTTTAAAATCATGGATTGAAGATTTCGTAGATGAGGATACTGGAGAAGTAGTTTCTATTGAAAGAAATGAAATTCTTTTGGATCGTGAAACTATTATTGAAGACTCACATGTTGATTTAATTGTTGATTCTGGCGTTAAAACTGTTATTCTTCATAAAGAAGATGTTAATAGTGCCGATTTTACTCTTATTTACAATACTTTACAAAAGGACACTTCAAATTCTCAAAAAGAAGCTGTTGAACATATTTATAGACAATTACGTAATGCTGAACCGCCAGATTATGAAACTGCTAAAAACGTATTTGAAAAATTATTTTTCTCAGATACAAGATATGATTTAGGTGAAGTTGGTCGTTTTCGTTTGAATAAAAAATTAGGAATAAACATAGAAGAAGATTCTCGTGTTTTAACTAAAAATGATATTATTCTTATTATTAAATATTTGATTGAATTAGTTAATTCAAAAGCAGATGTTGATGATATTGACCACCTTTCTAATCGTCGTGTTAGAACTGTTGGTGAACAATTATATTCTCAATTTGGAGTTGGTTTGGCTAGAATGGCTAGAACAATTCGTGAGCGTATGAATGTTAGAGATAATGAAGTATTTACTCCTATTGATTTAATTAATGCTAAGACATTATCTTCAGTAATTAATTCTTTCTTTGGAACAAATCAATTATCTCAATTTATGGATCAAACCAATCCTCTTTCGGAAGTAACGCATAAGCGTCGTCTTTCGGCACTAGGACCTGGAGGTTTATCTAGAGAAAGAGCTGGTTTTGAGGTTCGTGATGTTCATTACACGCACTACGGTCGTTTATGTACTATTGAAACTCCTGAAGGACCAAATATTGGTTTAATTTCTTCTTTATGTGTATTTGCGAAAGTAAATAAACTTGGATTTATTGAAACTCCTTACCGTGATGTTATTGGTGGAAAAGTTGCAATGGATACTGAGCCAATTTATTTAACAGCTGAAGAAGAGGATGGTAAAATGATCGCTCAAGCGAATGCTCAAATTGATGAAAAAGGAAATTTTTTAACTGATTTTGTGAAAGCTCGTTTTGAAGGTGATTTCCCTGTTGTTCAGCCAAGAGCATTAACTTTAATGGATGTTGGAGCAAATCAAATTGCTTCGATTGCAGCTTCTTCTATTCCTTTCTTGGAACATGATGATGCCAATCGTGCTTTGATGGGATCTAATATGCAACGTCAAGCTGTTCCTTTATTAAAACCAAGTTCTCCAATTGTTGGTACTGGTATTGAAAGATTAGTAGCTAGAGATTCTCGTGTTTTAATAAATGCTGAAAATGCTGGTGTTGTTGAATATGTTGATGCAAATGAAATTGTAATTCGTTACGATTGGACAAACGACGATAAATTAGTATCTTTTGATAGTGAAGTTACTCATTATACTTTAACAAAATTTGCTAAAACAAATCAAAGTACTTGTATGAATTTGAAACCAATCGTTAAGAAAGGTGATCGAGTTGAGAAAGGTCAAGTTCTTTGTGAAGGTTATGCTACACAACAAGGTGAATTAGCTTTAGGTCAGAACTTAAAAGTTGCATTCATGCCTTGGAAAGGGTATAATTTTGAGGATGCAATTGTTATTTCTGAAAGAGTTGTTCGTGATGATATTTTCACTTCAATTCATATTGATGAATATACTGTTGATGTTCGTGACACTAAACGTGGTATGGAAGAATTAACTTCTGATATTCCTAATGTTAGTGAAGAAGCTACAAAAGATTTAGATGAAAACGGAATTATCCGTATCGGTGCTGAGATTAAAGAAGGTGATATTATTATTGGAAAAATCACTCCAAAAGGAGAGACTGATCCTTCACCTGAAGAAAAATTATTGAGAGCTATTTTTGGAGATAAAGCTGGTGATGTTAAAGATGCTTCATTAAAAGCTGGACCTTCATTAAGAGGTGTCGTAATTGAGAAAAAATTATTCTCACGTGCAGTTAAAGATAGAAAATCTAAAGCTCAAGATAAACCTTTATTAGAGGGATTAGATTCTGAATATGAGAAAGATTTTTCTTTATTAAAAGATCGTTTGGTTGATAAATTATTGAATGTTGTTGGTGAAGCAAAAGCTAATGGAGTGTTTAATAACTTTAGAGAAGAAATTATCAAAAAAGGAACAAAATTCACTCAAAAGAATTTAGTTGCAATTGATTATACAATTGTAAATCCTACTAACTGGACTTCAGATGATAAATTAAATTCTTTAATTGGAAGAGTTATTCATAACTTTAATATTAAGGCAAATGATTTATTAGGAACTTTTAAACGTAAAAAATTCCATATTTCTGTTGGGGATGAACTTCCTGCAGGAATTGTTAAAATGGCAAAAGTTTACATCGCTAAAAAACGTAAGTTAAAAGTTGGTGATAAAATGGCTGGTCGTCATGGTAATAAAGGAATTGTTGCAAATATTGTTCGTGCTGAAGATATGCCGTTCTTAGAAGATGGAACACCTGTTGATATTGTATTAAATCCTCTTGGTGTACCTTCTCGTATGAACCTTGGACAAGTTTATGAAACTGTTTTAGGTTGGGCTGGAGAAAAATTAGGCGTTAAGTTTGCTACTCCAATTTTTGATGGTGCTAAACCATATGAAATTGATGAGTGGACAGCTAAAGCTGGTGTTCCAAAATCAGGTAAGACATACTTATATGATGGTGGTACTGGTGAACGTTTTGATCAAACAGCGACTGTCGGAGTTATATACATGTTGAAATTAGCCCATATGGTTGATGACAAAATGCATGCTCGTTCAATCGGACCATACTCGTTAATTACGCAACAACCACTTGGAGGTAAAGCTCAATTTGGAGGTCAGCGTTTTGGAGAGATGGAGGTTTGGGCTCTTGAGGCATTTGGTGCTGCTCATTTATTACAAGAAATATTGACTGTTAAGTCTGATGATGTAAATGGACGCGCTAAAGCATACGAAGCAATAGTGAAAGGTGATAATATACCTGAGCCAGGAATTCCTGAATCATTTAATGTATTATTACATGAGTTGAGAGGTTTATGTCTTAACATTTCATTAGATTAATTTTCCAAGTAGTTAAATTATAGATATTAAGCAATACTATGGCTTACAGAAAAGAAACACCAAAAACGCAAAG
>CALPSU020000235.1 GCA_943326315.2 Chryseobacterium gleum | reverse complement strand
TTCGTTTTGCTCATTATTTCTAATACGAACCCAAATTGTATTTTCAGGTAATAAATTCTCAATTTTTTGAGGCCATTCAATAAAACAATAATCTCCACCATATAGCATTTCTTCAATCCCTATATCAAAAGCCTCCTCTTCAGAATTCAATCGATACAAATCAAAGTGATGTATTTTTCCAAAAGCAAAACTATCGTAACTATTTACTAATGAATACGTTGGCGAACCTTCTGTATCTTCAATCCCCATTGCTTTTAATAATGAAACAATGAATGTAGTTTTACCCACTCCCATTTGGCCATCAAATGCAAATACTTTTCGATTATCCGTTTCTTCCAGAAATGTTTTAGCCGCAAAAGGCAAATCATCGATTGTTTTTAATTCAATTATCATCGTTCTACATTCTCATTTCAAACTCATTTACCCATTCTACCATCTTTTGTTGTAAAAGTTGCTTTTCGGGTAAATATAAACTGTATTCAGAAGCATAAATATTCGCTTCTTTCGGTAAAGTTAATTCAACTAAGGCATCGCTCTTCTTTTTACACAATAAAATTCCAATTGTTGGTTTTTCATGTTCTAATTTTTCATATCGATCATAGTAATTTACATACATTTGCATTTGACCTAAATCTTGATGGATCAACTCTTCAGACTTTAAGTCTATCAATACATAACATTGTAACAATCGATTATAAAATACTAAATCTACATAAAAATGTTTTTCATCAAACGTGAATCGTTTTTGTCTAGCTTCAAATAAAAATCCTTTTCCTAATTCTAAAAGAAAATCTTGTAGTTTAGAAATAACAGCTAATTCTATATCAGTTTCATTATATTCAAACTTTTCTTCTAAACCTAGAAAGTCTAATGTTAAAGGATTTTTTATAATATCTTGAGGTTTTTCAATTGTTTGACCTTCTTTTGACAATCGGTTCACTTCTTCTTTATCTCTACTTAAAACCAATCTTTCATAAAGGGAACTATTCATTTGCTTTTGTAAATCTTTCAAACTCCAGTTACAATTTGATGATTCTACCTCATAAAATTGTCTCTCTGAAACATTCTCTATTCTCATTAAAACTAAATAATGTGACCACGATAATTTGAATTTTGGCTTGTTTTCCAATTTCGTCAACACTGTTGACGAAATTAGAATTGAATAACTTTTATAGAAAAATCTCATTCGATCTAAGTTTTCTACAGAAAAACCTTTACCAAATTCTTCACTCAATTTGAAAGATAAAAATTTCAGAACTTTTTTACCATAAGAAGCTCTTTTTTCACCTCCTTGCTCTTCTTCTACAATCATTCTACCTATTTCAAAATAAGTATGAACCATTACTAAATTAGCAGTGGAAGCTACTTGCTTTCTCCCTTTTGATATTTCTTCTGCTATTTTGAAATATAAATATACAGCTTGATTCTCTTCTTTTAAAGTTTCCATATCGATTAAAATGATTAAATATTAATCTAATTTAAGATTAATATTTAATCTATGCTAATTTATAAAGAAGATAATGTATTTTTTATACATTTATTTTGCTTTCATGACTACAAATGGTATTAATATTTCTTCCAATGAAATTCCACCATGTTGAAATGTATCTCCATAATGATTCACAAAATGATTATAATTATTTGCATAAACAAAAAAGTCATTTTCTTTAGCAAATACAAATTCAGAAGATAATTGCCCTTTTGGTAAAAAAGCATCCTGTGGATTTTTCACTACAAAAACTTCTTTCTCTTTATAAGTCATTCCTCTACCCGATTTATAACGTAAATTTGAGTTCAAATCTCTTTGTCCAACAATTTTGATTGGATTTGTAACTTTAATAGTTCCATGATCTGTTGTGATAATTAATTTTGATTTAGAATCTGCAATTTTTTTAATTATATCTTGTAAAGGAGAGTGTTCGAACCAAGAAACAGTTAAAGAGCGATATGCTGCTTCATCATCCGCCAATTCTTTAATTACTTTCATTTCTGTTCTCGCATGAGAAAGCATATCTACGAAATTATAAACAATAACATTCAGATCATTATTTTTTAATTCATTAAACGTATCTACTAATTTCTTCCCACCTTCATAACTAGTAACTTTGTTATAAGACCATTTTATATTTTTACCCAAACGTTTTAAATTCGTTTCTAGTAATTCTTTTTCAAACATATTTTTACCCCCTTCTTCATCTTCTGTAACCCAGAATTTAGGATATAATTTTTGAATTTCCGAAGGCATTAATCCTGCAAAAAGAGCATTTCTAGCATAATGAGTTGCAGTTGGAAGAATTGAAAAAATAATATCATCTTCTTCAATTGTAAAATATTTTAAAAAAATAGGTTTCAACATTTCCCATTGATCATAACGAAGATTATCAATTACTACCATCGCTACTTTCTCTCCGTTTAATTGTGGAGCAACTCTATTTTTTATAATCGTATGAATCATTTGAGGAGCTTCCTCCGTTCCATTCAACCAATCTTCGTAATTATTTTCAATGAATCTAGAAAAAAGAGAATTGGCTTCTTTCTTTTGCATATTTAATATTTCACGCATTCCAGAATCTTCAATTTTCTCTAATTCTAATTCCCAGAAAACTAACTTCTTAAATAACTCAACCCATTCATTAGCATCCATTCTATTATTTAATGCCATTCCTAATTGACGGAATTCTTGTTGATAGTTAGAATTCGTTTTTTGCGAAACTAATTTACTTTGATCTAAATTCTTTTTTATTGTTAGAAGTATCTGATTCGGATTTACTGGTTTAATTAAATAATCTGCTATTTTACTACCAATAGCTTCTTCCATAATTGATTCTTCCTCACTTTTAGTGATCATCACAATAGGAATAAAAGGTTTTTCTTCTTTGATTTGAACCAAGGCTTCTAACCCAGAAATTCCTGGCATATTTTCATCTAAAAAAATAATATCGTAGTTTATTTCACTGCTTTTTTCTACAGCATCAGCACCATTATTTACTGTATCCACTGAATAACCCTTCGATTCTAAAAAAAGAAGATGTGGTTTCAATAAATCTATTTCATCGTCTGCCCAAAGTATTTTGACTTGCATGTGCTTGATATTTTATAAATTTGACGTTTACGGAATACTAATAAAATCTACTATTTATAATTCCTTTAACAATTGTAATTATGCATTCTCGTCCAAATTTAACAAGAAATAATAAGAAGAAAATCTTTAACGATCCTATCTACGGTTTTATTTCAATTCCTGATGAATTTATTTTTGATTTAATAGAACATCCATTTTTTCAGCGACTTAGAAGAATTGCTCAACTAGGAACTACAAGCCTTGTTTACCCAGGAGCACTTCATACTCGTTTTCATCATGTTTTAGGAGCGATGCACTTAATGACAAACGCTATTTCTACCATTCGAAGAAAAGGGCATGAAATTACTCAAGATGAAGAAAGAGCGGTTTTAATCGCAATTCTTTTACATGATATTGGTCACGGTCCTTTCAGTCACGCTTTAGAATATGATATTGTAAATGGTGTAAGTCACGAAGATATATCCAGTTTTTTTATTGAAAGATTGAGTTCAGAATTCGATGGAGAATTAGATTTAGCTTTATTAATTTTTCAAAATAAATACAACAAACCTTTCTTACATCAACTGGTTTCAAGTCAATTAGACATGGATCGATTAGATTACTTAAATAGAGATAGTTTCTACACAGGAGTAAGTGAAGGTATTATTGGAAGTGAGAGAATTATTGAAATGCTCAACGTACATGAAGGTAATTTGGTTTTAGAGGAAAAAGGAATTTATTCAGTTGAAAAATTTATCGTTGCAAGACGTTTAATGTATTGGCAAGTTTACCTTCACAAAACAGTTGTAGCAGGTGAATTTATGCTTATTCATATTTTAAGAAGAGCTAAACAATTAGTTTTAAAAGGAGAAAAATTATTTGCGAGTCCTGCTTTAACTTATTTTTTATCGAACGATATCAAATTAGAGGATTTCAAAAATAATCCTGAAGCACTAAATTCCTTTGCGTTATTAGACGACTACGACATTTTAGGCGCGATAAAAGTATGGCAACATTCAAGTGATAAAGTTCTTTCCGAATTATCTTCTAGATTAGTAAATAGAAAACTTTTTAAAATAGAAATTGCAAAAGAGGCATTTTCAGAAGAAAGAATCAACAAGGAAAAAGCAATAGCACAAGATCGCTTTGGTATCACATTTGAAGAAGCAAATCATTTTGTTTATTCTGAAAAACTAACTAATAACGCCTATAATCAAAACAAAGAAAATATAAATCTTTTATTGAAGAACGGAACAGTAATGGATTTATCGGATGCTTCTGATAATTTAAACATTTCTGCTTTAGCTCATCCTGTAGCAAAATATTGTTTGTGCTATTGCGGGTGAAAGTATTTTTTTGATATTGA
>CALPSU020000234.1 GCA_943326315.2 Chryseobacterium gleum | reverse complement strand
TCATCCGAAGGAACTACAAAAGGATACAAGGAGATTTCAATGAACATTGAAGGAATGGGTTTATATGGGATGTTAAAATTTGAATCTGGTGTTCACCGTGTTCAACGTGTTCCTGAAACAGAATCTCAAGGTCGTGTTCATACTTCAGCAATTACGGTTGCGGTTTTACCAGAAGCAGAAGAAGTTGATTTTGAATTAAACATGGGCGATGTAAGAAGAGATACATTTCGTGCTTCTGGAGCAGGAGGACAGCACATTAACAAAACAGAATCGGCTATTCGTTTAACACATATTCCAACAGGTTTAGTAGTTGAATGTCAAGATGGTAGGTCACAACATAAAAATTTAGCTCAAGCAATTACCGTAATGCGTTCCCGTCTTTATCAAAGAGAGTTGGATCGTGTACATGAAATTAGAGCTGCTCATCGTAAAACATTGGTTTCTACAGGAGATAGATCTGCAAAAATTAGAACTTATAACTATCCTCAAGGTCGAATTACAGACCATAGAATTGGTAAAACAATTTACAATCTTTCTGCATTTATGAATGGTGATATTCAAGATATGATCGATTCATTGAAAATGGCTGAAAATGCAGAGAAAATGAAAGGTGAAGAGGCTTTGTAAAGTCCAAAAAATACCCAACCAAAATAAATGATAGTCTGTATTGCGGAAAAACCAAGTGTTGCAAAAGATATCGCTGAAGTACTCGGCGCGAAGCAACGCATGGATGGTTATTATGAAGGAAACGGATACCAAGTTACATGGACATTCGGGCATTTCTGTACCCTAAAAGAACCGCACGACTATGATTTGAAATGGAAGTATTGGCGTTTGGAAGAATTGCCAGTTATACCAGTAAATTTTGGAATAAAGTTAATTGATAACGATGGTGTTCGAAAACAATTTGCTTTAATTGAAAAATTAGTTCAAAACTGTACAGAGGTCATAAACTGTGGGGATGCTGGACAAGAAGGTGAACTCATTCAAAGATGGGTTTTATTGAAAGCTAAATGCAAAGTTCCTATTAAACGTTTATGGATATCATCACTTACAGAAGAAGCTATTCGAGAAGGTTTTCAAAAATTAAAGCCTTCTTCTGATTACGATAGGTTGTATTCTGCTGGAAGTGCCCGTGCAATAGGAGACTGGCTTTTAGGAATTAATGCTACCCGATTGTTTACTGTCAAATTCGGGAGAGGTCAATCCACATTTTCAATTGGGAGGGTTCAAACTCCAACATTAGCAATGATCGTTCAACGTCAAAAAGAAATTGATGCATTTAGATCAGACGAATATTGGGAACTAAAAACAATATATCGAGATACTGAATTTTTATGTCAAATTGATCGATTACAATCAGAAGATAAAGCGAAAAAAGGGTTAGAATATTTAAAGCAACACGAGTTTGAGATTACATCTTTCGAACAAAAAGAAGGAAAAGAAGGAAATCCAAGATTGTACGATTTAACATCCCTTCAAGTAGATTCAAACAGAAAATACGGGTATACTGCAGAGGAAACATTAAAGTTAATTCAGAATTTATATGAGAAAAAATTAACAACCTACCCTCGTGTTGATACAACATATTTATCTGAAGATATTCATCCGAAAATTCCTGGAATTTTAAACGGAATGAAATATTATTCTCGATTTACAACATCCTTATTATCTCAACCAATTCCAAAATCAAAAACAGTTTTTGACGATAAAAAAGTAACAGATCACCATGCTATTATTCCTACAGGAATTGTTCCATCAGGTATTACGCCAGCAGAAAATCATATTTATGATTTAATTTCCAAACGATTTATAGCTGTTTTTTATCCTGAATGTAAAGTTTCAAATACAACTGTTATAGGAAAAGTCGAAAAATTAGAGTTCAAAGCCACTGGTAAACAAATCATTGATCCAGGATGGAGAATCATCTATGCTGAAGATACACCAGCTAAAGAAGCTAAGGATAATCCTGAAGAAAGATTGATGCCAACTTTTGTAGAAGGTGAAAAAGGACCACATGCTCCAGTTATTCATCAAGGGAAAACATCTCCACCAAAATATTTCACGGAAGGAACGTTACTTCGTGCAATGGAAACCGCAGGAAGAAATGTAGAAGATGAAGAATTAAGAGAACTAATGAAAGATCAAGGAATTGGTCGACCATCAACTCGAGCAAACATCATTGAAACATTATTTCGAAGAAAATACATTGAACGTAAACGAAAAAACATTGCTGCAACTCCAACAGGAATTGGTCTAATAGATACTATTCAAAACGAATTATTAAAAAGTGCCGAATTAACAGGAGACTGGGAAAGAAAGTTACGGTTAATTGAAAAAGGAGAATACGAAGCAGATGTTTTCAAAAAAGAGTTAATTCAAATGGTAGTTGATTTAACGGAAGAAGTGATTTTCAATTCTCACCATAGAACGATACAAATTGCACCAGTAATAACAGAAAAACCTGCAGCTAAACCAAGGGCTCCGAGAGCGCCAAAGGAAGAGATAAAATTAGAAGATACAAACTGTCCAAAATGTAAATCTGCCAAATTAATGAAAGGAAAAGCAGCAGTTGGATGTTCTAACTTTGCAAATTGTGGCTTTAAAATTCCTTTTGAATTAATGGGAAAAAAACTAACTGAAACCCAAATTGTTGATCTGGTAACCAAAGGTAAAACAGGAGTTATTAAAGGATTGGTATTACCTCCGTCAATTGAAAAAGTGAATGGAAAGTTTGTGATGAATTCTATGTTTAATATTGAGTTTGTTGGGTGAGATTATATCCAATAAGAAAGTCCCAAAATAAATATAATTCCTTCTATTAATCCTGAAAAATAAAATTCATTACGAGATTTATTGACTCCGAGAATTAACAAAATTGTAGCAAATATTGTTAAAATAAAGAATATATTATACTCATTCGTAGACTTAAAAATAAATACAAAAATAATATATATTAGCATTGAAATGAGACTAATGACCTTGGCTAAATTAACCCCAAAAACCTGAGGTATAGTTCGTTGGCTTTTTTTGTCGTATTTTAAATCACGAATATCAAATGGAATAGTAATTGCTAGTACATAAAAATAATGAGCCAACACAAAAATCCAATTATTTAATATGTAATTATTTTCATTCACTAATTCAAAAATTCCAATTGCTGAAATCCAAATAATTGCTATAAAATGAATTTTCAAATGAGGTAAATCTCGCAAACTTTTACCTTTTATTTTGAAGACATATAACAAACTAATCGTTACTGAAAAAAATAAAATTAAAAAAGAATTTACCCTCCAATTAAAAATAGAATAAAAACTATAAACCATCAAAATACAACTTAAGACTAAAAAAATTCTTAATACTTTCCTATTCATAAGTACCCATTGAATGTGATTCGTTGGAAGTGAAACAATCTGATATGATTTAATCAATCGTTGTAAATTGTAGGTGAATAAAGTGCTAAAAAAAACAAAAATTCCGTATCCTATTTTATTTGGAATATTAATTTGACTACAAATTCCGAAACATAATGTACCTGCTGAAAGACTTACTAATAAATTAGAAAAGATAAAATATTCTAAACTTTTCTTAATAAGTAATCTCACAATATATTTTCTAAAACTCTATCTACTGAAATGTTTTCAATGCAATTACATGCTTTACCTTTTTTACATAAAGCACAATTTTCATCGTTCACAATGATTTTAACATTTGATCCTAATGCCTTCCAACGTCCAGGATGAATTGGTTTTCTAGGTGAAAATAATCCTACCGCTCGAATATTTAAAAACCCTGCTATGTGCAATGGACCCGTTGAGCAAGCAACTAATGATTCACACTTAGAGATGAAATTTATTAATTGATTCAAGGTTAATTTACCGGAAGTATCAATTATATGATCGCTAAAATGAATATCTCCTCTAAATAATAATCCTTCATTTTCAGTTCCTGTAAAGAAAACTGTATATCCTAATTTCTCTAATTTAAAAGCTAGTGCTCGATAATTTTCCAATCCCCATTCAACAGCACTTCCTTGTGATTTAGGATGTAGAATGACAGTTTTAGAATTGGATGAATCTAATTTTTTAACAATAAAATCTGGTAATTCATCGGTTTTAGCAATAAAACTAGAAGTAGATTTATTAATTTCTTCCAAAGATGGAATTTCAGTTAATCCAAAAGGACGTAATAATTCGAAATTTAATTGTGATTCGTGTAATTTTGATTTTTTTCGTGTAAAATTAAGTCTATGCGAACATGTTAAAAAATGAAAAGTTCTATGAGATGTCCCGATTCTAAAAAGAATTTTAGCTTTTTTAGCTAATGCTGCAATTTCTTTTCTTGGGAAAACATGAAGGATAACATCTGATTTTAAATCTTTAAAAAAATCAACTCGCTGAGTAAGTGGTAAATTTTCAATTTCTTTCCAATTTACAAATT
>CALPSU020000233.1 GCA_943326315.2 Chryseobacterium gleum | reverse complement strand
TTCAATCCTCCAAAACAATTATATCTAACAAAGTTGGATGAGTAATTTTGATGAAATGAAATCGTTTGATAAACATTCATTGCAGGAATTAAACCAGGGCCATTTCCTCCAAATTGATTTTGAATTCTTTGACGAATATAAGAAGTCATCCTATCCCCTTCTATCTGAGAATCACCGTAATGCAAGATATGAAGTTTGGTTTTATCTGTTGACACTTTATCCATTTTCTCAAAGAAATGTTGCAAATTTGTGCGCGCGGCATCACTTAAATGTAAATCAGTAGTGCTTTCATCAGACAATTCGCCTCCTTTTGGTGCTCCAACATTTCCAATTGAACTATTTAAATGTTTTACTTGGTCTCGTTTTCGAATTATTTTTATTGGTTCTGGATTAATCGTGAGAATATTAACTAAAGGGATATCTAAATTAGAAGTATCCACCATTGCTACTAATTTAGAAATGTCTTTTTTTACCTGTCTTTTAGGATGTAAAAAATCTTCTTTTGAAAGAAAATTAATCTTTAAACTACCTATTTTATAACCAACTTCAGGAGAAAAATAAAGCACAGGAAAAAGTAATAGCAGAATGGCTAATATAAAAAGAGATATTTTATATGGTTTAATTTCCTTCAAAAAAATGATTTTACCCTCAAAAATAACGAATCGAAATCCTAATTAACGGTCATATGCATCATTTTGTTACATTTAAATTGATTTAAATAAGAGATTTTTAACTATTTTATATAATAAGATCTACTTAAAAGGTCAAAAAAATAAATCAACAATTTTCGGGATTTTTTGTTTATAATTTTAACTAAAATATTAATTCTTCAACCTGAATTTTATTATCTTCGAAAGTTCAAAAAGGAGAATTAAAGATGAAACAATATCACGATTTATTAAAACATATTTTAGAAAACGGTACTCAGAAAGGAGATCGTACAGGAACAGGAACACTTTCTGTTTTTGGTTATCAAAATAGATATGATTTATCGGAAGGTTTCCCTTGTTTGACTACTAAAAAATTACATCTTAGATCGATTATTGTTGAACTTTTATGGTTTTTAAAAGGAGATACAAATATTAAATATCTGAAAGACAACAATGTTTCCATTTGGGATGAATGGGCAGATGAAAATGGAGATCTTGGTCCAGTTTATGGTTATCAATGGAGAAATTGGCCTGCTAGAGATGGGGGAACAATTGATCAAATTACGAATATTATTAATCAAATTAAGTCCAATCCAAATTCTAGACGTTTAATAGTTTCTGCATGGAATGTAGCCGATGTAGATAATATGGCTTTACCACCATGCCACAGTTTATTTCAATTTTATGTTGCAGAAGGTAAATTAAGTTGTCAACTTTACCAAAGAAGTGCTGATACATTTTTAGGAGTCCCTTTTAATATTGCTTCTTATGCTTTATTAACTATGATGATTGCACAAGTTTGTAATTTAGAAGCTGGAGATTTTATTCACACGATGGGAGATGCGCATTTGTATAATAATCACATTGAACAAACTAATTTGCTATTGACACGTGAATTTAGGCCATTACCAACAATGAAAATTAATCCAAAAGTAAAAGATATTTTTGAGTTTGAATTAGAAGATTTTGAATTGATTGGATACGATCCGCATCCTCACATTAAAGCAGCTGTTGCTGTTTAACAATAAAAATCAACGAGTCAAATTAGGAGAAAATTAAATTAGAAAAAATGAACATAATTATTATCGTTGCAATGGATGCGAATAGAGGGATTGGTAAAAACAATGACCTAATGTGGCACTTACCTACTGACATGAAGTTTTTCAAAGAAAAAACAACGGATAATATTGTTGTAATGGGAAGAAAAAATTTCGAGTCTATTCCTGAAAAATATCGTCCTCTCCCAAATCGTGAAAATGTAATACTTACTCGTAATAAAGAATACAAAGCTGAAGGTTGTCTAGTGTTTCATTCTCTTGCTGATGTTTTAAAACATTACGAAAATGAAGAAGATAGAAATATGTTTATTATCGGAGGTGGTGAAATATATAAAGAAGCCTTGAAAAAAGACATTGTAGATGAGATGTTCATTACGAAAGTGAACAAAACATACGATGCAGATACTTTTTTTCCTGAAATCAATTTAAGAGATTGGAGAAGATCTAAGATTTTAACTAATCCTGAAGATAAAGATCATGAAGCTGAATTTGACATCTGGAAATACGAAATATTATCTGGAGAAAATTAAAATTTACAAAGGAATACTTATACGAAAAGTAGTTCCAACGTCTACTTGAGATTCCGATACAAAAACCTTTCCCTTATGATAATCTTTTACAATACGCCTCACTAAAGTTAAACCTAGGCCCCAACCACGCTTTTTTGTAGAAAATCCAGGTTCAAAAATAGACTTTATCTGTTTAGGGGAAATGCCCTTTCCTGTATCTTTAATGTCTATATGAGCCCACTCAGGAGTACTATGAACTGTAAGCTCTAGCTTACCTTTTCCACTCATCGCATCTACAGCATTTTTACAAATATTTTCAACTACCCATTCCATTAATGGTCCATTGTGTTTTGTAGATATTTCTTCACCTGGCATAAGTTCAATTGAAACTTTATCAGAAACTCTAGGTCTCAAATAGGACAATACATTTTTAACTGTTTGAGTTAAATCTTGATCATCCAATTTAGGTATTGATCCAATTTTTGAAAAACGATCTGTAACTTTATCTAAACGGACAACGTCTTTCATCATTTCTTCTGTTATCATCGGGTCAACATCTTGAGCCTCTAACAATTGAATCCATGCCATCAAGGAGGATAAAGGAGTTCCTAATTGATGAGCTGTTTCTTTTGCCATTCCTGCCCATACTTGATTTTGCTCTGCTTTTCGAAAAGTGCTAAATATAATGTAACCGATTAAAACAAAAAGTCCGATTATAGCAAATTGAATATAAGGGAAAAATTTTAATTGTTTTAATTCTGGACTTTCATCAAAATATAAAATACTTTTTTGGCTATTTTGAAAATCAATAACTATTGGTTTATTATTCATTTTTAGCTCCTTAATGGTATTAAGCAAATTCTCTGAAGTCAATTTTTCCTTTGGAATATTACTTCCAACTATTTGATTTGAGAGAGAATCTATTAATAAAACAGGAATTAATCCTTGGTTATCTATTAATTCTTGATTAAACGCATTTATTAAAGCATCTCTTTCCGATTCTAATTTTACAATTCCTTTAGAATCATTGTAAACATAAGTCATAAACAACCCAGAATACACTTCAATTGTAAAAGCATTTTTTTTAGACTTCCATATATTTGAAAGCTTTACTAGGGAATCTTCAAACAGTTGAATTAACTCAATTTTTGAAACTAGAGGATTTTTTAAACGTATTTTAGAAGTGTCAAAATCAATATTATTATAAGCTGAAACAGAACTTTTTGCGTCCAAAACAATCACTGGAATATCCTTGTTTTCGTTTATTATTTTTAGAGGAAAAGTATAATCCGGAATTACATCCAAAGGAGTTTCTTTAGAAAGTTCTTTGGTTGCATCTAGCCACACTTCCATTTTATTTCGTTCTAACTGACGTAATTGGGTAAATGCTCCATTTGTTAATTGAACTAATTCAATTTTCTTTTTTATTGCATCCGCCCATTGTTTAGCACGTTCTCTCTCCCTTTCACTTACTCCTTTTACAATCGTATTTGAAACAAATAAGGAAACTCCCACCATTAATAAAGCGATTATTAATAGTGCAATTTTCCATTTTTGTTTATTCGAATAAAGATTCATATTTTCAATTATAATACTAAATAACGTATTTTAATTGATATTATTTGTGGTAATTTTAAATTATACAATTTATTCGTTCTCTTCGTGTTCTTCCTGTTGAATTTTGGCGCCTTTACGAATTTCTGTATGTCTAATTTCACCTCCTGAGGTACCAACTTCACGTCCTTTAATTATAACAACGATTGCAAATAGGAATACAACAATTGCAATCCATTTTGCAAATTGTTTTTGTTTCCAACTTGCCCAAATTCCTACCAAAGAAATAAGACCTAAAAGATAATTTAGTATCGCAAATCCTTCGGCCTTTTCTTCATGCTCGTGAATTAAATGTTCTGTTACACCTGGAAGACCTTCAGCAACTTCTTCAGCTCCTTCTCCTGTTGCAAAAGCAGGCATTGTGCAGATTGCGGCAACTACGAATAGAAAATAAGACACTCGTTTTACAACTTCTGATTTCAAGATAAATCCTGCTACTAATACTACCACTGCTGCTATCGGAATAATAATTGGCAAATGGTTAACTACTAAATGTAAATGTGCGTCGTTCATAATTTATTTTATTTTTGATTAACATTCTGACTACTAAATAGCCAATTATAATTTAATTATTCCTCTTCGTTTTTTAACTTCATTAATAATGAATAAGCCCC
>CALPSU020000232.1 GCA_943326315.2 Chryseobacterium gleum | reverse complement strand
GAAGATGGAATGCAATTGAGTGTTTCTGGAAAAGGAAATGCTGGTCCTTTTGGAGGCATACCCGGAGATCTTATTGTTGTGATTGAAGAAGTTCCTCATGATGAATTGAGAAGAGAAGGTGAAAACTTGCATTATGAAGCATTTATAAATTTTGTTGATGCGGTTTTAGGTGAATCTATAGAGGTTCCTACTGTAAATGGTAAAGCTAAAATTAAAGTTGAACCAGGAACTCAAAGTGGTAAAATGCTTCGATTAAAAGGTAAAGGTTTGCCAGTTCTTCAGAGACATGGTCAAGGAGATTTATTTATTCATATCAATGTTTGGACTCCTCAAAAAATTTCTAAAGAAGAAAAAGAAATTTTAGAAAAACTAAAAGAAAGCGAAAATTTTATACCTAATCCAGATGGAAATGAAAAAGGATTTTTTCAAAGGGTAAAAGATATGTTTCAATAAATTAAAAAGACTTTATGATTTTCATAAAGTCTTTTTTTTGTAATCTTGCCTCGAAATAAAATCAGGATGTATTTAAATTTAGGAAATAAAGGGTTGAGTGATTTTCCTCGTTATATGTTATCAATTGGTATTGTAATTGCTTCAATTGCAATTTCAGGTTATTTCCCGATATATTTAGCTATTGAGAATCTCAATTCGAATGGAATTCAAATAAAAGACATAGAAAACATACCTAAATATATTGGTTTAAATCAATACTTTATATATTTATTGATTCCTTTTATTGCAGGGTTTATTTCTTTATTAATGTGCATAAAGTATATTCATAAGCGATCAATTAAAAGTCTTTTTACACTCAGAGATAAATTTGATTGGAAACGATTTTTTTTCAGTTTTTCAATTTGGGGCTTAATAATGACCTTATTCTTAATTCTATCTTTTGGATTAGGTAAACCAATTGTTGTAAATTTTCATCCGGAAACATTTTTTATTTTGAGCTTAATATCCATTTTGATTTTACCAATTCAAACAACTTTTGAAGAGATATTTTTTAGAGGCTATTTATTTCAAGGATTCGGTGTTCTTTTTAAGAAAGGATGGTTAAGTGTTTTAATGACAAGTGTTTTGTTTGGATTAATGCATGGGTCCAATCCCGAAGTGGAAAAATTAGGTATGATATTGTTGGTTTTTTATATTTTAAATGGAATGTTTTTAGGGCTTGTTGTTTTAATGGATGATGGGTTAGAATTGTCAATGGGATACCATGCTATAAATAATATTTTTGCAGCTCTTATTGTTACAAATAATTGGCAAGCATTTCACACAGATGCATTTTTTATAGATAATTCTGCTCCCGAATTTGGACTTGAAAACATTTTGACTTTAGTTATAATTCAACCTTTATTACTTTTTATTTTCTCTAAAAAATATAAATGGTCAAGTTGGAAAACACGTTTATTTGAAAGAAACTAAGTAACATAAAATTTTACACACTATGAGAGCAGAAATTATTTCAATTGGAGATGAATTATTGATTGGTCAGACAATTAATACGAATGCTTCATGGATGGGGAAAGAGTTGTCACAGTTAGGTATTTCGATTAGAATATGTACTACAATTTCGGATGACAAATCAGAAATTTTAAGTGCGATTGAAGTTGCTTTAAATAGATCCGATTTAGTTTTTATAACAGGAGGTTTAGGCCCAACAAAAGACGATATAACTAAACATACTTTATGTGCATATTTTGAAACAGAACTGGTTATTAATCAGGTGGTTTTAGATCGCGTTACAAAATATTTTACAGACAGAGGAAGGGAAATGTTAGAGGTTAATATACAGCAAGCGGCCTTACCTAAAAACTGTATAGTTTTAGATAATTTTGAAGGAACAGCATCTGGAATGTGGTTTGAGAAAAATGGGTCAATATTAGTAAGTTTACCTGGTGTTCCATTTGAGATGAAAAGCATTATGGTAAATGAAGTTTTTCCGAAATTGAAGGAAAAATTCAATGTATCTTCTATTTTTCATAGGACAATTTTATTGCAAGGTATTGGGGAGTCTTTTTTAGCAGAAAAAATTAAAGATTGGGAAGATAGGATTCATTTAGATGGATTTGGATTGGCATACTTGCCATCAATAGGCTCTGTTAAATTAAGGATAACTTCACCAAACGGAATTGCTGATTTGCCTAAAATTGAATCCTATTTTAAAGAAGTTGAAGAACGATTGCCTATTAATATTTACGGTAGAGAAGAAGATACTTTAAGTCGTGTAGTCGGTAAATTATTAAAAGTAAAGAATTGCACTGTTGGAACAGTGGAAAGTTGCACTGGAGGAGCCATAGCGTCTGCTTTTGTTTCAGAACCAGGCTCTTCTGATTATTTTCAAGGAAGTTTGTTGACATATTCAAATAAATTAAAAAATAAATTAGCAAATGTTGATGAAAATGTATTGATTGATTTTGGAGCAGTAAGCGAAGAAGTTGTTATACAGATGGCCAAAAATGGAAGAGAAAAATTAGGCGTTGATTATTGCATTTCAACTTCAGGTATTGCAGGTCCAGACGGAGGTTCAGATGAAAAACCAGTTGGCACCGTTTGGATAGGTATTTCCTCCAGAAAAGAATCATTTGCAGTTAAATATCAATTTGGAAATAATAGAGAACGCAATATTCAGATGACTGTTTTATCAGCGCTTAATCTTTTAAGATGTGCTATTTTAGAAATTAAGTTGAAAATTAAATAGAAAAGACTTGTTAATTAGTTTTAAAATTACTTTCTTTGCACTCGCTTTTTAGAATTAAGCTAAAAATATATAAGAAATGTCACGAGTTTGTCAATTAACAGGTAAGTCGGTAATGGTAGGAAACAATGTTTCTCACTCAAATCGCAAAACGAAAAGAAAATTCTTACCGAATTTAATTTCGAAAACATTCTTCTTGGTAGAAGAAAACCAATACATAACGTTGAAAATTTCAACTTCTGCATTGAGAACAATTAACAAAAAAGGTATTTCCGCTTGTCTGAAAGAGGCTCGTGAGAAAGGATACTTAAAATAAATATCTAGTTCGTCCATTGTGAAATGGTAGATTAAAATTTTTTAGAAATGGCTAAGAAAAGTAAAGGAAATAGAATTCAAGTAATTCTTGAGTGCACTGAGCACAAAGATTCAGGTAAGCCTGGAACTTCTCGTTATATTACAACGAAAAACAGAAAGAATACACCAGAAAGAATGGAGATTAGAAAATTTAATCCAATCTTGAGAAGATATACTGTTCACAAAGAAATTAAATAGAAATGGCAAAGAAAGTAGTAGCATCGTTACAAAAAGGTGGTGGTAAAGAGCATTCAAAAGTAATTAGAATGGTTAAGTCTGAAAAATCAGGATCTTATTCATTCAAAGAAGAGATTGTTCATAACGACAAAGTGAAAGAGTGGTTCGATAAAAACTAAATCTTTTGACCTTCAATATATTTTTAAGCTTTCTTTATTCGTAGAGAAAGCTTTTATTTTTTTATACTATTATGGCATTTTTCGGATTATTTTCAAAAGATAAAAAAGAAACTCTAGATAAAGGGTTGGAGAAAACTAAACAAAGTTTTTTCTCAAAGATAGCTCGTTCAATAGCTGGTAAATCAAAAGTTGATTCGGATGTCTTAGATAATTTGGAAGAAATTTTAATATCCTCAGATGTTGGTGTTGAAACTACGTTGAAGATAATTGAAAGAATAGAAGCGAGAGTAGCCAAGGATAAAGTTTTAGGAACAGCAGAGTTAAATTCTGTTTTAAGAGATGAGATAGGTTTTTTATTGTCTGAAAATAATACAATTGATTCGGTAGAATTTTCTGTACCTAAACACGAAGGTTATCCTCATGTAATAATGGTTGTTGGGGTTAATGGCGTTGGCAAGACTACTACAATAGGTAAATTAGCGCATCAATTTAAAAAAAATAATTTAAAAGTTGTTTTAGGTGCAGCAGATACATTTAGGGCAGCGGCAGTTGATCAATTAATAATTTGGTCTGAAAGAGTAGGGGTTAATATTGTTCACCAGGGAATGGGGGCAGATCCCGCTGCTGTAGCATTTGATACATTACAATCTGCGTGTTCTCAGAATGCAGATGTTGTAATAATAGATACTGCAGGTAGATTACATAATAAAGTTAATTTAATGAATGAATTGAGTAAGATCAAAAGGGTAATGGAAAAAGTGGTTCCAGGTGCTCCTCATGAAATTCTATTAGTATTAGATGGTTCAACAGGTCAAAATGCATACGAACAAGCGAAACAATTTTCATTAGCTACTGATATTAATGCATTGGCAATAACTAAATTGGATGGTACCGCTAAAGGAGGAGTTGTTATAGGGATTTCAGATCAAATGAAGATTCCGGTTAAATACATCGGAGTGGGTGAGGGTATGGATGATTTACAAGTTTTTAATAAAGTTGAATTTGTAGATTCATTATTTTCTTAACTTATCTTATTAACATGTT
>CALPSU020000231.1 GCA_943326315.2 Chryseobacterium gleum | reverse complement strand
TAATAAAAATGTTTCATCATACATAAATGTTTTGAATTCGAATGTGTAATTTTTTTTCATGTTTTTGAAATTCAATGTTCTTGCATAATAAAAGGAAGAAATCATGTCTTGAATTCCAAGAGGAGTAATAAAATCCTTGCCTACACCATTATTTACAACTGATTTATCTTGATTAAATGTATAATCTTGTGAGATTATGTATCCTCCTTCATTAACACGTCTAACAAAAAGCCAAGGAAAAATACCTTTTTTATCGATATAACTTTCGTAAGTATCCATAACTTTGAAAAAGGAATTAAATCCACCTAATGTTCTTCCAGTACCTTTTACATGTAATAAATCTCTGTCTACTCCTTTTTTGGTTGTATTATTAACTTCCAAAATAGCTTCACCTGCATCCAAAAAGCCGTATGAAATTAAATAGCGTAATTTTTCTCCAGCTTGAAAAGATTTGTTTAAAGTTGTTGGATAAGACACCATGGTACTACTTGTCATACCAATTGCTAATCCAATTAATCCTAAAAAATAAAATGACTTTTTCATACTTTTAATTTTTTGATAATTATCGCAAATCAAAGCATGTGCCAAATATAAATTATTCTGTTTTGGATTTTATCTTAAAGTCAATTTTGTAATAAAAAAGAGGTAGAAATCCAAGTTGTTGCTTTTGTGCTATTGGCTCTGCAGATGTATTACCTAAGTTAGGTGCATATGCTAAACCAAGTAAATTTTTAGTGTTAAAAATATTAAGTAAATCAATGCCTATTTCATGAGTTGCTTTATTTGCATTTAATTTCCAATTTATTTTAAAATCCATTCTAAAATAATCTTTAAATTGTCGATCATTAAAGGAAGAATCACGATAAATAATTTCCTGAATCGCTTTAGATTTATTTAAGTCAACGTATCCATATCGTTTACCTCCAGCATATGTAACTTTAAATCCTAAGGAAATGGAATTTTTTTCCGTTAGTTGAAATTCTTTTCCTGCTAGTAAATTACCAATGTAATGACCGTTAAAAGAACTATTACGCAAAACTCCATCGCTACCTCTATATTTTGAATCATACAACGTTCCAGAAAACATAAAGAAAAAAGACTTATCAAAATATTTTTGTACCGTTACCTCTATACCATAATTATAACCTATACCAGTATTTTTTAACGAGTCTGGGAAAAAACGAGCAAAACCACTTCCCATATTAATAAGAGAAAAAGAGGAAGGATGAATTTCTACAGGTACATTATAAACGTATTGATAATAGGTTTCGGTTCTAATATTTAATTTATTTTTAAAAGCTATTTCATAACCTAAACCTGAATGAATGCTTCTCGTAAAATCCATATTTTTATTATGCATATTAGATGTTCCTTGCAAATGATAAGTATAGGTATACATTGGTTGAGTTTGGCTATGCATTCCTCCTCCTGCAAAAATAGATTGACCTTTATTTAGATTCATTTTCCAACCTAAACGAGGCTCTATAAAACTTACACTATTACTTAAAGTGAAATATTGACTATGCAATCCAGCTGTGAAATCCATGTTTTCTTTCATTCTCCATTTCCATTGAACAAAAGGCTGAATTAACATCGCTGTACCTTTGTAATTCCAACGATTCACAAAAGAATAATTCACATTTACAGAATCCAATTGATCAAAATAATATCCTTCAAAATTTAATCCGGCCTTTAATAAATGAAGTTTACTTATTTTATGATTAACACTAAAATATGCAGAAGTTTTAGTTGTTTTAAAATAATATCCCATTAATGGATTAATAGAATCAATTATAATGCTAACACCACTTGGGTCTAAATGTCTTTTCAATATATTATGATTCGCATTTTGTTGATCATAACTTACAGCAATTGTAGAGGTGATGTATGTCTTTTCATTAATTGGTTTTTTATAAACTAAACCCGTAACACCCATCGAAGTACCAAAGTATTGATCGCGATCCCCTTCACCATAAAATTCAGTCGTATATTTTTTTTGATCTGAAATTTTTATAGCGATTTGACTTTTACCACCAATCCCAAACCAAGAAAGTGAACCTCCATTTTTCAATAACCAATTCATTTTGAAAGAAATATCTCCATAAACTGGTACTGCATCAGTTCCAATTTTAATATTCATTTTTTGAAATAAACTCAACGTTGAATACCTTCCCATGATTAAATAACTTGATTTTTTTGATTTACTCAAAGGTCCTTCAGCCATTAATTCAGTTCCTAAAAACCCAAATTGACCTGTTATTTCATGTTTATTATTATTTCCATTTCTTAATTTTAAATCAAACACTCCAGAATTACTATTTCCATATTGGGCAGGAAAAGCACTCATAAAAAAATCAGAATTTCCTAGTATTTTATTATTTAAAATTGAAACTGGCCCACCTGTACTTCCAGATATTGCAAAATGTGATGGATTTGGAATATCGATTCCTTCAACTTTCCAAACAACTCCTAAAGGTGAATTACCTCTAATTACAATATCATTACGAGAATCATCTGCCCCTTGAACACCTGCAAAATTAGATGCCATCCTTGCAGGATCAGATCTAGAACCCGGGTATCTATTTGTTTCATCAACACTAAATTTTTGAGCTGAAATAAGTGCCATTTCATTGATTACTTCATTTTTTTTACGAGCAACAACGACAATCTCTTCTTTTTCAATATAACTTTCCGATAGAGGAATTTGTATAACAGTTTCTTTACCTGAATTTACAGTTATTATAATTGACTTTGAATCATACAAAGATCTTTTCGCATAAAGTCTATGTTTACCAACGGGAACATTAAGAATCTCAAATACGCCATCCAAATTCGTTACTGTTTTATATGAAGAAATTGAATCTGAAACAATGAAAATTTCAATTTTAACACCTGATAAAGGGAAATTTGATTCATTATCAAAAACTTTACCTCTTACTACTTGACTTGGTTGTGCAAAAAGAGAAAAAGTAATAAGTGTGGTTAATAGTAAAAAATAATATTTCATAGAAATATAAAAGAAAATATTTGTAAATTAAATCTTAGTTATTGTTTTTTCAAACTTTCCAAATACTCTTCCTTTGTCCAGTCTTTTTTATAGACACGAGTAAATGAATATATATTTAAGGAATTAAAAAATAAATCTCTAACATTTGAATAAATAATTCCATAATCACCTTTATACCATAAGGGAATAATTGGCGGGTTTTGCATTAATACTTTTTCTGCCTGAGAAAAATAGTCCATTTGATCCGATAATTTTTTAGACTTTTTTGCTTTTTCATACAACTCATCAAAATCTGAATTCACATATCTTGATTGATTAATAACAGATGGATCAGAATTAGATTTAGGTACATTTTTTCCATAAAAATTAAACAAAAAAGACTCAGGACTTGCATAGTCAGCAGACCACGCAGATCTATAAATTGAACCTTTACCCATTTTTGCATCTTTTTCTAATTGTTCAAAAGAAGAAGCATCAATATTCACATTAATACCCAATACTCGAAAAATTTGTTTTGAAAACTCATCTGCAACAGCTGAATGAACATCATTTATATTGAAACGTAAATTTACACTTCCAAAATCTTTTCCATTTGGATAACCTGCCTCAGCTAGTAGTTTTTTTGCTTTTTCAGGATCAAAAGTATAAGAAACAGATTTTACACCATCAAAATCATAACCTCTAAAAGCATTATAAATCGGTGGAACAATACCAAAATAACCTAATTCTGAAAACTGATTTCGTAAAATTTCAGTTCCAATTTGATCTTTATCAATTGCATAATTAAAAGCCTGTCTTACCTTAACATCTTTGAAACGAAGGTCTAACATATTAAATAAATAATAATTAGTTGTTAAAACAGGATTGTTATGCAAAACTAAAACAGATGGTGCTGAATTAAAATCTGAAATCCTACCTTCCAACATTTTAGTTATTCTACTTGCTGGTAAGCCAACAATTAAATCCAATTTATGTTCTTCAAATAAATCCAATTGTTCTAATTTTCTACTCTCTAAAATGTAAATTAGACTATCTAAATAAGGTAATGCGAATCCCTTTTCATCAGCTAAATAATAATCATCATTTTTTATTAAAATTATTGAATTAGTCAACCCTTTTTTAAATTCTCTGAATTTAAAAGGACCTGTACCAATCATATCTTGTTCTAAATTAGCATCATAAATTTTCCTCGATATTATAGCACATGAAATATGAGCCATTTTATTTAAAAAATTATTATCTGATTCAGTAAGTTTAAATATTACTTTATCACCCTTTATTGTTAAACCAGAAATCGTTTTAGCCTTTTTTTCACAAAAAGCTTTTGCACCTTTTAAATATTTCTCAAATACTAAAGAATAGGCAGTACCAGTTGAACCGTTTTCATCCTTTGAACAAATTAATTCTATTGTTTTTTTAACATCTTCTGGCTTCAATAATCTTTCTTCATCAGATACAAAAACAGAATGAGGATGAAACATAATATTTTTGC
>CALPSU020000230.1 GCA_943326315.2 Chryseobacterium gleum | reverse complement strand
TAGCATAAGAAATAGTTTTTTGTTCGTTTGTTTTACAAATATTAGATTATGAACAATTATATGAGAATATTAGGGAGTAAAGTTATTGGATCGCTCAAAGTTCTGTGCTTTATTTTTGCTATGGTTTGGAGTGTTTGTGGAATAACTCAAACTTGGAATGTTGATGCTAATGGTACATGGAGTGCAACCAGCAATTGGACTCCAGCCACTGTTCCTAACGCTATTGATGCTACTGCAAATTTGACGTTCGACATTACTGCTTCAAGAACAGTTACTTTTACTACTTCAACGCTTGGTACTTTAACCATTGGAGATCCTACAGCAACATTTTCGAAGTATACGTTGTCTGGCGCAAGTACTATACTAACATTTGATGTTAGTTCTGGATCAGCAGCCATTACAATGAATTCGGGTACAACTTCAGCCCAAGACATAACGATTCCATCCATTGTTTTAAATGACGATATTGTAATTACAAATAATTCAACCGGATTATTAACAATTAGTAGTAATATTGATACTAAAGGTAAAAACATTACAATTGAAGGTACAGGCCCTGTAACATTTAGTGGAATAATTTCTAATTCAATCGGTTCTGGAAGTATAGTTAAAAATGGTACAGGAACTCTTACTTTATCTGGTGTTAATACTTACACAGGAGTTACTACTATTAGTAATGGAACTTTAGCATTATCTGGTTCAGGTTCTATAGCAAACCCTTCTGGTATTTCAGTTGCTTCTGCAGCAAATTTTGATGTTTCAGCTACAACAAGCGGTACAACGTTGGGTTCATCTCAAATACTTACTATTTCGGCTACTGGAGGTAATACTTCTGCAACTTTAACTGTTGCATCTAGTAAAAACTTAACATTGGGTGGGACATTAGGACGAATTACTTTTTCAGCTTATGGTGGAGCAAACGCTAATAGTGCTACAAATGCTCCTTTAACAGTCACCGGTGCATCTGCAGGTGCTTTGGCTCTTAATTCTGCACCAGTAACTATTACAACAACTTCTGCATTAAGTTCAGGAACATATATTATAATTGCAAAAGGAGGTTCAGCAACAGGAGTTACAGGTACACCTGGTGCACTTACAATATCTGCAACAGCTGCTAACACGACATCTATGTTAACTGTAGAGAGTGGTCAATTAATATTAACTGTCTGCCCAACAAATTCCACAACAACTTATTATGTTGCTACTACTGGGAGTGATAACAATGATGGATTAAGTTTAACGACCCCATTTGCTACAATTCAAAAAGCAATAAATAAGTCTTGTGGTTCTAACACTATTGAAATTAAAGTTTCAGCGGGCGCATACTCAGAAGATAACATAACTATAAACAATAAAAATAATATTTCAATTATTGGAGATGGTATCACAACTTCTATTTTTACTGGAACTACTGCTAATCGTTTTATGACCATATCAGGTACTTCAAATAACATATCTATTTCGGGTATTAAAATAACCAATTATGAAGCAACTTCCAAAGGAGGAGGATTTTACATCACTACCACGAATACTTCCACGAATCCTATTACGCTAACTTCCGTTCATATTGATGATTGTGTTTTAACAGTACTAGCTGGTGAAGGTAATGGTGGAGGAGGTATATACGTTTCCTCCAGTTCTACTGTAAACATCTATAAATCAAAATTCACGAACAATAATAATTTTGCAGGTGCTACTAGTACCGCTCAAGATGGAGGTTCTATATTAAGTTATGGTACTTTAACCCTAGAAAACTGTTTATTTTATGATAATATGTTTTCGACTGCTACTACTAGTGGTGTTGTTTATGATGGCGACGTAGCAATTAAGACTTCAACTTCTAGACTTACTGTCGACAATTGTACATTTGTTGCTAATAATAATGGAAAAGTTCCTATATATTTTAATAATCCTAGTAGTACATGTCCATCATCTTTAATTGTAAGGAACACCATATTAAATAGTATTACTGGTCAGCCAGCAATTCATCTAAATACTAATGGCTGTAGTTCTAGTACTTATACAGCTACAATTTCGAATTCAGTATACACTTCGGGATCAACTATAACTGGAATTACTGCAACTAATTGTGCAACTGCAACTGATGCAGGGTTTTATTTTACTGATAGAACGACCAAAGATTATACTTTAACAGCTTCTTCACCTTGCGTAAATGCGGGTACAACATGGGTCGGGCCGCCAGCCAATACAACAGTTGATTTTAATGGTGCTACCAGGATAGGTAATCCAGATGTAGGTTGTTATGAATTTATATGTCCAACATCCTATTCTGACGCACTTCATGGTGGGCCTTATACAGTGGGACCAGGTGGTACTTGGCCAACCTTAACTTCTGCATTAGCAGCATTAAAGGTTTGTATGGTAGGGTCTGTAACTTTAGAACTTGATAATACCTATGACGAATTATCAGAAACATATCCATTAGATTTTTCCGGTTTACCAACTTCAATTACTGTTACTTTAACTATAAGACCAAAATCTAATGTTACGGGTCTCATAACTTTGGATGGTTCAGATGGAGGTTCAGCGACAAATGCAGGACTATTGTATTTGAATGGAACTGATTATGTTACAATTGATGGAAGAATTAATAGTATAGGTTCTGCGAGTTTATTATCTATAGTAAATACGAACACTGCGGGTGGTTCAGCGATTAAATTATCAAACGATGCAACTAATAATACTATTAGATATTGTACGTTGAAATCAAATTTCGGGTCCTCTACCTCAGGTGTTGTTATTTTTGGAGATGGAGTTGCTTCTGGTTCTGGAAATTCAAATAATACGATTGAATATAATGTTATCGATGGTACAGCTCTAAATCCTGATCCAGCAACTGTTGATGGAGTTTCTGAGAATGGTGTTTACTCAGCAAGTACAACATCTCCATCAAATTCTTCAAATACCATTCAATACAATGAATTTAAAAATATATTTATTGCTCAGTCAAGTCATTTAAATACAAGGGGGATATATTTAGCATCGGGTAATACAAGTTGGACAATTAAAAATAATTACTTTTATGATGCAGTAAATAGAACTCCTACCTCTCAAAGCTCAACACATGTCTCAATTGAAATTATTTCAGGTGATGGTTATGTCATTGATGATAATCAATTAGGAGGTAATGCTAAGACTATATCAGCAAATTGGATTGTTACCCCATCTTCTTCTTTAGGGTTTAATTATAGTGCTATGAAGTTAACTTTTGGCACAACAAATACTTCATACATAAGAAGGAATACAATTACAAATATGACTTTTACTTCCTATTACTCATCCGCTAATTATTGGAAAGGAATAGAAGTTTTAGCAGGTAAAGTTGAAATTGGCACTGGAATAGGAAATGGAAATACAATTGGAAGTACAAGTTCAACTTCAATAAGTCTTTTGGGAACTGCTAGAACTTCTTCACCAGTTTATTCCGCGATTGATGTTACATCAATATCTACTGTTGATATATCAAATAATAATATTGGTGGTATTATTACCCAAAATACTAGTGGTTATTCTGCTACTTTTAATGCTATTAAAACATCAGGAACTGCTGGTAATTTTACATTATCATCCAATAACATTGGTGGCTCTAATTCAAATAATATTCTTATCGGAGGGACGAGTGTAGGTGTGGCCATATGTTCTTTTTATGGTATAAATAACTCAGCGACAGGTACAATTTCAATTTCATCGAATACATTTAATAAAATATCCTCATTGGGTACTGGTGCGGCGACTTTTTCAGCAATTTATAATACAGGAGGTACTGCTAATATTTCATCTAATACAATAACTGATTTAACAAGAGGTGATGCTGCAGCCACAACAGCAGCATTAAATTATATGATTTATAATTCTTCTTTATTAAATTTAACAATATCGTCCAATACTATTTCTTCAGTGACAATATATGTTGGTGATTTTTATGGGATTTATGATAATAGTCCAATAACATCCGCTTCATATTCTCATACGATTTCATCGAATACTATTGGTAGCTCTTTTTCAAATAATATTTTATTATTACAAACATCTGCAAGTGCGGTTAAAAGATACAATAAAGGTATCTATGTTTTGGTTGATAATAATGCCTCAACTCTAGGTTCGATTGGGTCACCAATTTATATTGTTTCAGATAATGTAATACGAAATTTCACTCAAACGAATGATGTTAGTTATCAAGCTGATTTTGGTGGGATAGAAATGGGTGGTTCTAATTATGCCTCTTTTTATAGTGTAAAATCAAATCAAATCTATAATATAAAATATACCAACACAACAACAAGAGCATTAAATTTTTATGGTATAACTCTTACTGGAGGCGGCTCAAATTCTAAATTTACAGGATGCGTAGTTGAAAAAAATAAAATATATGGATTTGAAATTGCCTCTGCACATAGTGGAGGATCAACTTTTGCCTCTTTTTATGGTATTTATGGTATTACAATTCGAAGTGGAGGTACTGGATACATTACTAATAACTTTGTATATTTT
>CALPSU020000229.1 GCA_943326315.2 Chryseobacterium gleum | reverse complement strand
GTATAAAATATATCGAATATTATACTGATTTTTAAAAATTAAAGATTTTAAAAACAATAGTTAATTCTCTTTTTAAAATTAACTAAGCTGTTAGTTTTCAATTCATTTAATTTGAATGATTTTTTATATTTAAAGGAGTTCTTTCTGTATTTATAGTATTCTAAGAATTCAACTTTTTCTTTTATATGTAGATTTATTTTATTTTCCTCCATCTTTTTATTTAAAACTCTTGTTGATAGCAATATTCTCAGATTTTATATTTGTGCGGTCTAAGTTGATTTTTAACTTTTTCATAGCCTATTTTGTTTATTAGCAAACAATTGTTTTAATTTTTCCAATGCTCTAAAAGTTTTAACTTTAGCATTATTTTCAGTCATATCTAAAATATTACTAATTTCTTTAAAGCTTCTTTTTTCAAAAAATCGCATTTCGATTAATTGCATATCATTTTCTTTCATTAGCGATAAGCAATTAATTATCTTTATTTTATTAATTTCATTCGAATCTTCATCTATTTCGTCAGCTACATCGTAAAGGTAAATGCTATTAATGTTGACAGTTCTTTCAGATTTTTTATCTCTAAATGCTTGATATAATTCACTTTTTGCAATTCTATAAAGCCAAGAAGAAAATGGAACCCCTCTGTATTCATATTTATGAATGTTATTTAAAGCTTTCATAAATACTTGGGATGTAATGTCAAAAGCTTTCTCTTCATCATCCATTCTCTGGTAAATATATCTAAATATCTGTTCGTGATATTCATTATACAATGGAGCGAAATGGGTTGGGTTGTTTTTTGCGCGATTAATAATACTTAGTTCCTCATCTAGCCTAGTATTATTCTTGTGATATAAAGGATTAAATGACATAGTTTTGAGTATTTAGTTTCTAGTTTATTTGTAAAGCTTTTAGACTTTACATTTTTAATAACGAGTAACCTAATTGTTGGTTATACGATAAACGAAACAAAATCTCAATTTAGTATAAAGTTATTATATTTATTAAATAAAATAAATATAATACAGAATTAAACTATTTATAAATCAGATATTTAGACACTAAGTTATGTGTATTATTTTTTCTTAGCTATATAAAGAATTTCTCCTTTCTGAAGTCGGTACCTTTCATTTTGTTCCAATGAATAATGAAATTCTGGAAGAAACTCTTCCACTTCAAAACCTGCTTTTCGAAGCCAATCTGGATAATCTTTACCAAACAAGCGAACGTGGTCTTTTTGCCAAAAATGTTTTTCTCTCTCTTCAGGTGAAATAATAGTAGGATCTTCATAAGTAAAGTCTCTAGAAAAATCTTGAGGAACTTGCATAATCCCCCACCCACCTGGCTTCATTACTCGATATAACTCTTTCATGCATTGGTTTGCATCCTCTACATGTTCTAAAACATGATTACAAAAAACAATATCAAATTTATTATCTTCTAATGGTATTGAATGAAGATCAAAATGAATATCCGCTAATGGTGAAACTAAATCACCCGTTAAATAATTTAAATTGGGTTGATTTTTAAACTTTTGATGAAAACATTGTTCAGGTGCAATATGTAAAACATCTAACTTTTCAGCCGTTACAAAATTCGAGTGATCTTTAAGATATAACCACATAAGTCTATGTCTTTCAAGTGTTAAGTCAAAAGGGCATAATACATTTTCACGATTTGCTACACTAGAACCATAGGATAAAAACTTTCTGAATGATTTTTCACAAACTGGACATTCAACATTATTACCTTTGTATAGAATTGGAGCAATTTTTTTAAACGGATAACTTAGCCTAATTAATAATGGTCTAGGTAATGTATTTAATAAAAATGAATATATTTTTTTCATACTTTAAATGTCTCTTTAATGACAAATTTAAACAAGAATAAAGAAAGTTCGTTATACATTTTGATAAGTATCCATAAAAGCTGTTAATTTTACGATTAAAATGGATGTTTTATTATGAAAAAGGAACCTACTTGTAAGATTGAAACAACAGAACTTATTAATCACAATAACAAACGGTTAGATGATTATTTCTGGATGAATAATAGAGATTCAAAAGAAGTTCTTGCATACATTAAAAAAGAAAATAAATTCACTAAAAAATATTTTAAAAAACTAGAATCTTTAAAAAATAGTTTATTAGATGAATTTGAAGCGCGGATAAATCCAAATGATGTAAGTTCACCTTTTAAATTAAATGGAAGAATTTACCAAGAGAAAAGTAAAGAAGGAAAAGATTATAACTTTATTTATCTTCTACAAGATGACAATAAGGAAGTGTTGTTTTTTGATGAAAATATTCGTGCTGAAGGACAACCTTTTTATTCTTTAGAAGACTGGAACCCTTCACCAAATAATAAAATATTAGCAATTAGTGAAGATTTTACAGGTAGAAGAAAATATTCTATTTCGTTTTTAATAAATGAAACTCAAGAATATCTTACTGATAATGTAACCGATACAGACGGATCTATCATTTGGGCAAATGACAACGAAACAATTTTTTATGTTAAAAAAGATCCCGAAACCTTAAGAGAATTTCAAGTTTACAAACATATTTTAGGTGCAAATAATCAAAAAGATGAGTTGATTTTTGAAGAAAAAGACGAACGCTTTACGGTTTATATTTCAAAATCTTTGACAAATAAATACATTGAGATACATAGTCAAAGCTCAACTACATCTGAAACTCAATTAATAAACGCAGACAATCCAACCGAAACTCCAAAGGTCTTTTTAGCTAGGAAATCTGGGCATATATATTCTGTCGAACATCATGATAAAGGATTTTATGTACTTACAAATAATAAAGCAAAAAATAATAAATTAGTTTTCTCTAAAATCTTCCCTAAATCAATAGATGCTTGTGATGAAATAATAAAGCATGATTCTAAAACATTATTAGAAAATATTTTAGTTTTAAAAGATTTTATTCTAACTGAAGAAAGAAATAATGGTTTACAAAAAATTAGAATTATTCAGCTGAAATCAAAAGTTGAAAAATTTATTTCATTTGAAGAAGAAACATATTACCTTGCTTTAGGTTCAAATAATGATTACTTAGCTTCTAATTTTTATTTTAATTACAATTCCTTAACAACTCCTCAAACGGTATATGATTATAATTTAAAATCAGATAAAAGGGATGTCTATTTCAGAAAAGAATTGTTAGATAAATCATTTAAAAGTGAAGATTATCAATCTGAAAGAATTTGGGCTACAGCAAATGATGGCACTAAAATTCCTATTTCTTTAGTTTATAAAAAAGGTACTGTTCTGAAGGATGCACCCTTATTATTATATGGATATGGTTCTTATGGAATTACAATCCCAGATGTCTTTAACTCAATTCGATTAAGTTTATTAAATAGAGGGTTTGTCTATGCAATTTCACATATTCGAGGAGAAAAGTATCTAGGTGAAACTTGGTATGAGGACGGAAAATTCTTAAAAAAACGAAATACGTTTACAGATTTTATTAATACTGCTGAATACTTAAGTATGAAAGGGTATTGCGATAAAGATAAAATTTACGCAAAAGGTGGAAGTGCTGGTGGACTTTTAATGGGGGCTGTAACAAATTTAGCCCCATATTTATGGAAGGGTGTTATTGCTCAAGTGCCTTTTGTTGATGTCGTTACTACAATGTTAGACGAAACCATTCCCTTAACCGTTGGAGAATATGAAGAATGGGGGGATCCTAATAATGAAGAATATTATTGGTATATGCTTAGTTATTCTCCATATGATAATGTCAAAAAAATGGATTATCCTTCTATGTATATAACAACTGGATATCACGATTCACAAGTTCAATATTGGGAACCTCTAAAATGGGTTGCTAAAATTAGAAATATGAGAACAAATAAACTGCCAATTCTGTTTGATTGTAATATGGATGCTGGTCATGGTGGAGGTTCTGGAAGAACAAGTGAGCGCTTAGAATATGCGAAAGAGTATTCATACATACTTGATTTAGAAGGTTTTTAATGAGGTTAATATTTTGTTATTTTATTCTACTTTTTTCATTTGATGGCATTTCTCAAAATGATTCATTGCCGTATGAGTTGTATAAAAAGAATGTTGTATTTTTTGTTGATTTGGGTTTTGCAAATGCACCTTTTTCAGTAAAAAGTAATTTCCTTAATACAATTGATAAAATCAAATTCAGAAGCAGTAATAAGGAAATAATGGGCTTTGGATTAAGCTATAAGTGGTTCTCAATTAGATTAAGACATACTCTTTCAACAAGTATTAAAGAAGAAGATTTATATGGAAAATCAAAATTTGTTAATCTTGGGGTTGATTTTAGTGTTAAAAGATTTTACTGGGATATTGATTTAAGAACTTTGCAGGGATATGCGCTAAAGGATGCCTATATGTGGGATTCAAAATTAAATGAAACCCACCCAAATCTTATAGATCCAATGATGAAATATGGGAGTTTTTCTGTTAATACATGGTATTTTAACAATTCCGATTTTAAAATGCAGGCTGTATTAGGAAGAACTGG
>CALPSU020000228.1 GCA_943326315.2 Chryseobacterium gleum | reverse complement strand
TTACATCTTCTGGTAATGATCTACCGCTAATTTTCATTTCTTTTGAGCCCGGATTGAAATCGATTTCTGGAGTATCGTCTGTCTTTACAATTATTAAGTGTTCCATTTTGTTTCTTTTTATTTTAATGTTAATCTATTTTTTATTTTAAATTCTAGTAAGTAATATCTTAATCAATTACGCTAATATTTTATTAATTTGAGTTTTTAATGTAAAATATTTATAATTAGCTGAATCAATGTCATAAAATCCGAAATCTAATTTATTTTCAGTTTTACGAGCCACATCTATAAATCCTAAACCTGCTCCGCCTACATCAGAAATTCTAGAATTTAATCTTGCTTGTTTGTATAAATCTTTTAATTCTTCCGCATTTAATGAATTTACCTGATTTATTCTATCCGTTACCATTTGAATAGTATCAATATGAATAGGGTTTCCAGTTACTAAATTATAAAAATTTTCTTGTTCAATTAAAACAAAACAAGGCTGAACAATTTGTTTTTCATCGTCTGTATATTGGTGTTTTGTAATGTTCTGAAGTTGTTCAACCATTACGTTAAAAATCTTTTTACGAACTAAATCATCAATACCAGAGGATTCTAATTTACCTTCTGTATAATTCAACATTGACTTTACAATTTCTTGATTGAATTCTCCTGAATAAATTAAAACAGCATTCTCATCATTCATAATTGAATGAATTTGTTTCAAAGGTGTTTCCATTGGTGCCATATCTTAATTATTTGAAATTTCTATTTCTATTATTAAAAAACAATTTTCTTCTTTCTCTCCGTCGTAATAATATTTAACCTTGCCAGCAGAACGAGTATACATATCAATCAAAGCTAAATTTTCTTTTTGCGTTTCATCTAAATCGGATCTAATAGAAATAATACTTTTTTTCTTTTCTTTTAATTCTTCTAAAGTTAAACTTGAAATTTCTAATAAAATAGTATCTAATCGTTTTTTTCTATCCACATTTAATTTGGTTCCTACAATTATTTTGTGACCCAAATCAATTTTATTAAGAAGTAATATTGAATTTTTTGAAGTAGAATGGGCTCTATCATTAGAACAAATGTTTTGAACACATTCAACAACTACACTATAAATTCTATTTTTAGTATTGACATCAACATTATCATTTTTCATTTGACTTTCAACAATTGAAAAAACTGATTTTGAAAGTAAGCTTTCAAAATTATCACGAATAGCCAATAAAAAATTGCCCTCCGCCATTAATTTTTGTAAAATAAATGTATACTCCATATTTCTAAATTTCTACACCCATTAATAGTACGTCGTCAACTTGTTTATGGTTACCTTTGAAATCATCAAATTTTTCACTGATTTTTTCTTTAAAATTTAACATCGATACATCTTTGTTGTCAAGAATAAATTGTTTCAAATTTGAGGTCATCCATTTCATATTCTCTTCGCCACCAACTTGATCAATAATACCATCTGAGAATATGAAAATTTTATCACCATCTTCTAATTTAATTATATGATCAGAATATGTATTTCGATTTCGGTATTGCATCCCCCCAACTGGAAATTTATCACCTTTATAAGTTTCTAACTCACCACCACGTAAAAGTAACATCGGTAAATGTGCTCCAGAAAACAATAAATCTTTTCCTTCAAAATCAATTCTACACAAAGCAGCATCCATTCCATCTGCAGCTTTATTACCTTCAGCATCTTGTTTTAAAGTATGAACAACGGCTTTATGTAATTCAGCTAAAATTTCAGAAGGTGTTTTGCACTCGTTTCCGTTATTAACTATTGAGTTTAATAATAAATTACCTATCATTGACATCATAGCTCCCGGTACGCCGTGACCAGTACAATCAATCGCTCCAAAATAAATGTACTTATCTTTTTTAATCAACCAAGGAAAGTCGCCACTTACAACATCTTTTGGTTTATAAAACACGCAATGCTTATCCAATGCCTCTTCAAAAATTTCACTGGAAGGTATAATAGATTGTTGAATTCGTAATGAATAATTAATACTATCAACTATTTTTTTACTTTGTGCCTCAATCAAAGCCTTTGTCGCTTCTAATTCTTTTTTAAGAGCTCTTTCTCTGAAAGTTGCAGTTATTAAATGTGCATTTGTTTCAGTCAATTCATCAACCTGCATCATTGCCATTGATAACTCGTCTTTCAATTTTCCTAATTTATTATTTATTTTAGAAAAGGATGATAGTGCATTTTCAATTGTTGCTTTCAAATGATTCTCCTCAAAAGGTTTTAACAAATATCCACAAGGCTCTGTAAATTTTGAATTTTCAATAATATCCGAGTCTAAATCTGGAGTAATATATAATACAGGAATATCTTTTGTTTTTTTAACAGAAGAAACAACATCTATTCCTGTCATTGAACCTTCTAGTAATAAATCCACCAACAATAAATCTGGTTGGTATTTTTCAAAGGCAGCAATAGCTTCTTCACCATCAGTTACACTATCAACAATTGAATATCCCCATTTAGTCAAAAACTCTTTTAATAACAATGATACATATGCATCATCTTCTATAATTAATACTTTAACAGAACTGTTATCCATTTTGATTTATTTTTTAATTTATTATCAATATTTTATTGATAATTTAAACTTCTTGTGCTGTATAATTTTTAATACAATCAATAAATGTATTATCAAATAACCAAACAAATTCTGGATTAAAATTAGCTTTTGAAGATTCAAAACTTGTTTTAAAACTTATTAAATAAAGTTCTTGATCAACCTCCCCAGTTATGAATTCTTCCATTTCTTTCGAAGTCACCTTTTTCAAACTTGGAACTCCTCCATGAATCTTTACTTTCAAAAGATTTGAAAATTGAGTAATAACTGATGCTGAAATTATATTGTCTACTTCCAACATAATTCCATCACTCATCTCTTCCATCATTTCTGGACTATCTAATATTTCTTGAGGCAATGCTGCTTGGCGTAAATGGTCTGCTTCTTCTTCGGAAAAAATAAGACAACAAATTCCTTTCATTTCACCAATTACTTTTGTAGTCAATAAATGAATATTATTTTCATCCTTTTTACTTAATTCTAAAGGAGGATTATCCAAATGTTTTTCAGCATCAAAATCTTTTAAAGTTATTGTTTCATTCATAAAGAATGACAATGATTCTGCTGATTTTACGAGACCTGCAGAAATTATAGTTTTAGCAACGTCTATTTCTTGAGAAGTCAGATTTTTCATCATCTTTATACGTTTTAAAGAAATAAATTATCGACTCTCTCTACTAAAACCTCAGCTGTAAATGGTTTTACTAAATAATCTTGAGCTCCATTTGCTTTTCCTTCTGCAACTACATCATCTTGTCCAACAGCACTTACCATAATTATTTTAGATGTAATTCCTTCAGCTCGTAATTCTTTAACAATATCAATCCCGATCATATCTGGTAAAATATTATCCATTGTGATTAAATCAGGTTCAAATTCTAATGCCATCTCAATACCTTGACTTCCAGTTCCCGCCTGACCAACAATCTCATATCTATCCGTTGCAGTTAATGCTGACTTAATTAAAGTTCGCATATACATTGAATCATCTACTATTAATACTTTTTTCATCCTTTATTTTTTTTAAAAATTATTATCCTAAATTAAGTTTCAAAAGAATATATTTTAAACACTCAAATTTGAACTTTATTATTTATTTCAAGCTTTCTTTTTTTTACATTTTTTTATTTGTGCTTTACCATTGCCATTACATGGTTAGAAATATCTGTAAGTGGTAAAACTTTATCAATGCATCCTAGTTTTATTGCTTCTTTTGGCATACCAAAGACAACGCATGACTTCTCATCTTGGGCAATTGTATATGCATTTGCTTCTTTCATTTCTAACATTCCCTTAGCACCATCATCTCCCATTCCTGTTAAAATTACGCCGATAACATTTTTACCTGCATATCTTGCTACGGAACGAAAAAGTACATCTACAGAAGGTTTGTGTCGATTAACTAATGGTCCATCAATAATTTCAACATGATAAATAGCACCACTTCTTTTTAACATCATGTGTTTTCCTCCAGGAGAAATTAAAACATGACCTCTTAGAACTTTATCACCATTCTCGGCTTCTTTAACACTAACCTTACAGGTTTCATTCAAACGATGGGCAAATTGTTTTGTAAACATTTCAGGCATATGTTGTACAATTACAATTCCAGGACAATCAGATGGGAAACCTTCTAAAAAAACTCTTAAAGCTTCTGTGCCACCAGTTGAGGCACCTACAGCAATAACTGTTTCTGTAGTTTGAACCATACTTTTAGATGAACTTTTACTTAAAATAGCATCAGCTGTTAATTTTGGAGCAACTTCAGCACCTGTTCGAGCAAAAAAAGATCTTTTTTTAACATTTGAAAGTGCAGCTGCTTTAACTTTATCACAAAGTTCAATTTTGGATTGTTCAAGTAAAATTTTGGTATTCACTTTTGGTTTAGCTAAAACCTCAACTGCTCCATATTCTAAAGCTAATAAAGCTGAATCGGTTCCTTTTTC
>CALPSU020000227.1 GCA_943326315.2 Chryseobacterium gleum | reverse complement strand
TTAGTTGGTAAAAAAGAACTCGATTTTGCACCAATACTATTCGGTTCCATTAAAACCAACGATTCAAATTCGGCTAAAGAAATAGGAGTTTCAAGCAATTGATCAGCCTCATTCAAAGGGAAATGAGAATAAATCATTATCGCAGGATCTACTTTTATCCAATTGTTTCCAAGGGCAATGTCGCACAAAAATTGATTTTCTTCGCTGGTCAATTCATTCCAAGAATGTTCCATTTTTTGATATCCAAAACCCTTTTGTTTTTTTAGAAAACCGTCAATAGTTCTGATTTTTAAACCTGCAAAACGTCCCAAAATTTCAATAGAAGTTGCTAATAATTTACTGTTTACAGTTCGTTCTTCACCGCTCAATACATTTTTAACCATTTGCTCATCCAACGATTGGTAATTTGAAAGATTAAAATCTTCATCGAAAATTACATCTTTGTTTAAATAGTCACTAATTGCTTGAAATTTAGAAAGTTCCGATTTCTGTTTTTTCGTTAAGAAATTTACCAAATCAGCCAAATCGATATTTTGTCTCGCCTCAGTATTAGTAACCACCATATTTGAAATGGGATCTAAATAAAATGGCATATCGTATTTCTTTTCACTCGTAGTTTTAAATAAAAACTCATTTTTATGGGTTAAACTTTGCAGTTTATTTTTGTAAAGTTTGTTATTAACTAATGCAAACGATTTTTCATAAATAGCTGAAATAAAGTCTTTTTCTGTGCAATTGAAGTTTATTTTATCAGAAGTTAAAGTAAAAGTTCCGGTATTACGTTGCACTTTACTTTTATGAACCAAATTCAAATTTTCTTTATTTTTTGTGTATTTTTTATTAGGGGTATACACCAAATGTTCAAACGTATTGTTTTTATATAACCGTATAATTTCTATTTTATTTGTCGACTTATTGGGAACAAATACTTGTTTAATTTCTGAATCAACAGATTTCCATATGTTATCATTTGCGAATAAAGCTGAACTAGAAATTAGCAAAGCAATAAATAGAGATTTTATCTTTTCCATGACTCAAAAAATTAAGTTATTATAAAAGTACTTTTAGTTTAATCGGGATTCATCAGAAGGTGTTTTAAAGATACTAGCCATGTCTTCGTATTCTTTTTTTACTGTTTTAAAGTAGAAACTTTGTCCATTCGTTAATTTTGCGAAGTCAATCGTTTTTCGAAAATCTTCCATTGAAACATAAGCGACTTTTCCGTTTGGTAAAACAGCAACCAAGGCACATTTAGTATCAATTATTGGAATTTCGTCCCAATCAAAAGCATTGAATTTAAAAACAGAACGTTCTTTATCAAGAATTAAATAAAGTATCACTTTGTTTATTTTAGGGTTTAACTCTTTTTCAAAATCGAATTGCAGATTTACTTTCGCTAAAATGGTAGTATCTTTAATACAATCGATGTTAAAAATTCCAAAATCATTAATTTTAAAGGAATTTAAAATGCTAGATTCTAACAACAATCGATCTTCCTCTTCGTCAATTTTAGCGAATTCAACAGCATAATTTTCCATTTCCTTTTCAAATTTTTTGGTTGCTCTTGCTAACTCTTTTCCTGTAAGTTCGGGCGAAGCAATCATAGAATAGGTTACTGTTATTATTTTACCATTATAATCCGCTTTAGACATTGAAAAATCAAGTTTGAAACTATTTTCACCATCGTTTAAAGGTTCAATTTTAATTTTATCCCAACCAATTCGTAAAGCTTGTTGGGGTTCAAGTTCATCCTTTGAACTTCTAAATTTCCATTTAATATTTTTCCATATATTTAAATGAGGCATTCTTTTATAATCTGAAATTAATTCGAAAATAAAATCAGTTGTATCTGCCAATGGATCTATTGGGCGACTTGGACGAGCAGGTAACGCAGCCAAAGCATTATCTCTTCGTGTATTTTTCACAGTTTCAAAAGTTGTTCCATTGTTCCAATTTTTATTGTCTTCCAATTTAAATAATTTATAATCAGTTGTAGGATTGATAGCAGAAGCCAATTCAACAGCAACACTTTTATCAGTAGTCAATTTTAAAGGTTTATTGTTTTGAGAAACTCTTAATTCCATCATGCCAGCAGAAGAAAAATAATCAGATCTATCTTCACCAAATTGCATGGGTATACCTGATAAAAATATTTCACGTGCATTTTGAAATTCTCGAAACTTCAAGGTTACTTTACCTTTCACTTTCCCCCCATTTTCATCTACCAAAGCATTTGCAGGAATTACAATATGTGTTCCAGTAGGTTGGTGAAATACTGCCCCTTTTTCAGCATCAAAAGATTTATAAATAAAGGGCGTACTTTTTTCAAGCGGAGGCAAAATTCCTTCTTCGTATATAGATAAATATCTATAGTAAGTTATAGCTGAAACGGATAGTATTAACATAAGTAAAGCTGAATAAGCAATTCTTTTATTTGATTGAGTTTGGATTAATGTTTTCATGATTGTTTCGTTAATTGATAATTAATTTACTTTTACTAATCTCTAAATCAAAGCAATATAGGTTTCCGTCGTAACATCCTACTAGCACATCTAATTTTCCATCATTATTTACATCGGCTATGAAAGGAGCAAATTCTGAAGTTGAAGGAAGATTAACTTTGTAATGAATTTTCCCTGTTTTTAGTCCGATCAACAACATTGGAGATTGACTAGATGAATTTTCAGAATCGTATTGCGATATTACTAAAGCACAAGGTTCATCGTTAAAATTTATTTTATTTGAAGCTACCTGACATTGATTGTACTTAATAATTAGTTCGCCATTATTATTTTTATTGGTAGAATTTTCAATGGGAATAATTTTTACATCTTTTGGATTAGTTGAAGGAATTATAATAGCAGTACTTGTCATAAAAACATCGGAAGTTTGACTAAGCATCGGTCCACCCAAATTTATAGAAGCAGCTACTTTATGAATTAATTTTCCTTTTGCATTATAAAACGCGATTTCATCTTTTCCATCCGTTTTAGCATATAGTAAAATCATAATTTGACTTTTATCCCCTTCACCAATAATAATTGGTTTTTCACGTCCCATGTTTGTATTGTAATCAGCGTGATCATCTTGGTCTATTTCCCATAATAATTTTCCAGTTTTACCATTAATAGCTGTAAAATTTCCCCATTTAGAATTGTAAACAAGATCTTTAACTCCATCAGCATTTAAATCAGCTAAACCTGGTTCATTAAAGAAGATACAATCTTCAGAAAAATGCATTTTGATTTTAAACAACGTTCTATTTTCTCCAAGTTTCCAACCAGAAAAAGCTTTATCATAAAAAGTCCATACCTGTTTTCCACTTAATGCATCAAGGGCCTCAATTTGACCAGTTTCTGTCGCGAATACAACAGTCTGTTTACCAAGTGATTGTATTAAAACTGGTCGATGTTCAATATCGCCTGAAGCATTCACTCTCCATTTCGTTTTCCCATTTTGATCCACACAAAGAAACTCTTCATTGTCATTTCCAAAATAATTAGATTCATTAAAACGCAAAATCCCATTTACATCCATGTCTCCAAACTGGTTATTTTCAAAATTTTTAGTGATCTGACCATTTTGACCATTTAGAACAAACACTCCATTACCTTCATCAAGCGCATAATCTCTAAAATTATTTCCATTTGATCCGATTAAGATTTGTCCATCAACTAAAACTGGAATAGTACGATAGCTTGTACAACCAATTTTGGTTCTCCAATGTTGTTTTATTGTTGATTTTAAAACTATTTTTTTGTTGGGTAAAGTTGCGCTCATCGTAAAAATGAGTAGCATAAGAAGCAGTAAACGTTTCATGGTACAAAATTTAAATTAAACAAAAAAAGACTTACAATTAATTTGATTATAAAAAGATTTATTTTTTATATAATTAATTTTTTAAGTATTATTTAAAGTAAATTTTATCCATATACATTCGTTTTTATGTAAATACGATTAAAATGTAAAAATATTACAATTAGATTAAAAAACTTTTTTGAGGTTGAGCCTGAGAAATTGAAAAATTAGAAAATGAATTGAATTAAATTTCTTTAATTATTTTTTTAGTGTTTGATTTATGTAATTTTCTTCTGTTTTCATTTAAAACAATTTTTTCTTGTTTAATAAAGGTTTTCTCCGTTTTAATTTTATACTTTTCTCTTTGAATTAATGCTCGATTTCCATGTATATTAGTTCCTCTAAGAATCTTTCGATCATTTTTTAATATCTTTTTATCCTTTTTAATTTTCTCTTTTTCACGTTTTATAATTGCTTTATCCATTTTATGTACAACCTGGAGAGAATTACTACTATAGACTTGAGAATCCGAAAAAAAGGACATTGCTAAAAATGAAATAATAAATATATAAATTTTCATGGGGATTAATTTTTTTCAAATTTCACTAAAACTAAACCTCATAAAAATGATGTAAATCAAGATATTATATAACCAATTTTCATAATACCAACTTAAATCAAACTATCTGATCCCAATTATTTCTCATGAATTATTTATAGACCCTTCTCCTTTGAATAAAAAAGTTAAAGATCCACTTACCAAAATAGTAT
>CALPSU020000226.1 GCA_943326315.2 Chryseobacterium gleum | reverse complement strand
TTTTTTTAATCACCTCTATGCCTGGTAAAAATAGAAATAACATTAAAACATTATTGAAAGATAAATTTGTTGAAGTTGACGGACGTGTTCAAACTCAATTTAATTTACCATTAAAAATTGGTCAAACTATATCTATTCGTCCTCGTAAAGGCTCGCTTCAACAAACAAATTATAGAGGACTAGAAATTATTCACGAAGACAAAGATATTATTGTTATTAATAAAGAAGCAGGTTTATTGACAATGGCTTCGAATAAAGAAAAAAATAAAACTGCCTACGCAACTCTTAGTGAACATGTTAAAAAATCAAATCAAGATAATAAAATTTACATTGTTCACCGTTTGGATAGAGAAACATCTGGTTTAATCTTATTTGCTAAAAACGAAGAAATTAAAACAAAACTTCAAGATTCTTGGAACGACACCATTCAAGAGCGAACTTATATAGCAATAGTTGAAGGTAAAATGGAAGAACAAGCAGGCACTGTAACTTCATTTCTTACTGAAAGTGAAGCTTCAATGATTGTTCACTCATCCCAAAACCCTAAAAAAGGAAAAAAAGCTATTACGCACTACAAAGTAATGAATTTTAAAAAGGGATTTTCTATGTTAAAAGTAAATCTTGAAACTGGAAGAAAAAATCAAATTCGTGTGCACATGCAAGATTTGAAACATCCAGTTATAGGTGATAAAAAATATGGTTCAACATGCAGTCCAATTGAAAGATTAGCTCTTCATGCTCAAGTAATAGCTTTCAATCATCCAGTAACAGGAAGATTGGTGAGGTTTGAATCTCCGATTCCAAAGAAATTTTTAGGAATGTTTAATTAATACTCTTTTGAATTTTAAGGGTATTTAATATCTCTTTGAAATCAACTCTTTTGTAAACAATTTCGTTCATACATTTATTTTTTAATTCAAATAAAGAGTCATAAGTAGTTGATTCTTTATTTGAAACTTGATTCAATAAATCTTCAATTAAGCAACCAAAAGCTCTAACATCCAACCTTTCAATTAATAAAGATGTTTCATCCGATTGATTATAAAAAGTAGCAGCTCCAAAATCTCCAAGTAAAGCATCTCCATTCTCATTAATCATAGTGTTATGTGCATATAAATCACCATGTAAAATACCTCGTTCATGTAAATGAAAAGAAACGGAAGCCACGTTTGAAAGAATATTCACAACCTTCTCAATCAACATTGTTTGAGTCGAGGAAAACACATCTCTCGTACATGTTTCAAAACTTGGAGGATTTCCTAAATTGGAATAATCAGATGGTATTAATCCCATCACAATTCCTTTTTTAAATTCTGAATGATTGATAATTTCAGCTATTAATGGAACTAAATTTGGATGATCACCAGCAGCAATACAAGTTGCTAATTCATCCTCCGGTAAACCATCGCTTGTCACCTCTCCTTTAAAAACCTTTACCGCTACTTCTTTAGAATCTTTTGATTTCCAAATTGCTTTTGATATAATTCCAGAAGCCCCCTCCCCTAATTGTTGTTTGACTTCTAAATCGTCCCAAGAAATAGTGTCAATTTTAATTAAATTAACATCGATTATTGAGCATGGATTTCCTGAATAGGCTAACCAAGATAATCTAGGCAATAATAATAACCAACTAGGAATTGAATCTATTAGATTTGCTGAAATGCGAAGTAATTCTAATCTTCTACAATTCTTCATTTCATTCGGTAATGTTTTTAATCTATTCCCTGAAATAGCAAACTTTTGTAAATATTCACAATCTCCAATAGAATTAGGCAAAACTTCAATTTTATTTTCAGTTAAGATTAACCATTGAAGATTTAAAGGAAATGAATTTTCAGGAATTTCCACTATTTGGTTTGACCGAAAACCGATCATAGTTAAATTAGGACAATTCGCTAATACTTTCGGAAAAATTGTAAATTTATTATTTGAAATAAAAACTATTTTTAATTTTTTAAATTCCTGAAAATTATCTGGTAATTCAGATATATTATTTCCAGATAAATCTAAAAACTCAAGTGTATCTTTTAAATCAAATAATTCTTTTGGAAACTCATTTAAACCACTTGAAATCTTAACTTTTTTAACGCCAATTAATTCACCTGAAAGAAGTTGTTCTATAGTTTGCATTAAAAATTTATTTTATTTTATAAAAATGAGTGTACTTAGAATATTTATCTTGAACATATCTAATTAGTTCAGAATCTGAAGAATTCAACATAAAAGATTCACTTAGATTTAAAAACCGTATAAATCTTTCTAACTCCGAAGAATCAATTATAATTACTTTGTGTTCTATATACAATCTTAACAATTCCGATATTGCATCCTTTTTATTGTTTTTACAACTTAAGTCAGATTTCCATTTATAATTATCAATTTCCGTGATATGGTAATCAATCGTAAACGATGTTAAATTTAACTTATAAAAATCTAGGTATTTTTTATATTCACCTTGAATAAAGTCTAATAATTCAGATTCTGATGCTGATTTTAAAAAAGAATTTTCAACCTTCATAAAATCAATAAACCTATCAAATTCTGCATTTGGAAGATTTATAACTTCATGATCAACAAATAATTGAACTAAATCATATAAAGCTTTTTTTCTATTTCCTTTTTCTAATTCCAACCTCCATATATAATTCTCTTCCGTTGAAATTGAATTAAGCCTTTTAAAATGTTCAAATTTATCTTGAACAAAGGTTATTAATTCCATCTCTGTAGCAGTTTTTAAAAAAGTCTCGTTTATATTTAAAAAATTAATGAAATCATCAAATTCTTCGTCTGATAAATTTATTATATCGTAAGCAACATAAAGACGAAGCAATTCTTGTACGACCTTTCTCTCATTATCTTTAAATTCTTGCTCAGCGATCCATCTTTTATTTTTTTCTTTTTTAGAAAACGTTTGATATAATGCTGTAATAGGACTTGCCAAAGCTTCTAAACCTGTAACTTGCCTTGTCTCTCTCATCGAAAGCTCTTGCCTTTCTTCTTTTATTTGATTTAATGTTTTCAAAGGTTTAATAACAACCTCTTTCATTTCAACCAACTGTTTTTCAATATATTGATGAAATTTAAATTGACAATTTTCGTCTGAATAAACTCGAAAACCAATCATTGGATATCCTTTTACTGATATTGAAATGGAATCATTTTCTGAAACATATACTGAAAACCTACCATTTGGCTGACCAAATACGCCTTTACCTCTAGTACGGTTTACAACCATTAAATTGTAGAAACTTTGAGGATTTAAACTATCTTCTACCCTACCAGTAAGTAGGACTTGATCGCATTTCGGTTGTGAAAGAACCAAAAAAGGACTCCCTAACAAAAAAGATATAAATAAAAATTTAACCATAGAAAACGAAAGTACTAGAAAGTTCATTAAGCTAAAAAAAACGAAATGTTATTTTAGTGTTAATAGGTAAAGCTTTATAGATTCGCAATATTTTTTAATATCTCAATTTCTACATTTGTCAAAGCCAACCCTCTCCTATTCATCATATTATTAGAATATTCAATAGCTTTTTCAAACTTAAAAGGAACAATTCCATCAGCACCTCCCCAAGAAAAAGAATCTACGAATTTATCTGGAAATCCAGCTCCATATATATTTGCAGACACCCCGACTACAGTTGCTGTATTAAACATTGTATTTATACCACATTTACTATGATCCCCCATGCAAAGCCCCATAAACTGTGTGTCAGTTTCAACCTCATTCTTCGTTTCGTAAGAATACGTTTTTATGAAACCATAATTATTTTTAAGATTTGACGTGTTTGTATCTGCACCTAAATTACACCATTCTCCAATCAAAGCATTGCCTAAAAAACCATCGTGTCCTTTGTTTGAATAAGCTTGAAAAACAACATTATTCACCTCACCTCCTACTTTACAATGAGGACCTAAAGTAACTGCCCCATAGACTTTTGTCCCTAATTTCAAAGCACTATGCTCACACATAGCTAAAGGACCTCTTACCACAGATCCTTCCATTATTTCAGCATCCTTACCAACGTATATCGGACCTGTTTTAGTATTTAAAATTGCACCCTCAACAACAGCACCTTCTTCTAAGAAGATTAAATTCTCATCTCCAATCACCAAATTTGAACTAGATAATTCTTGGGACTTTCTCCCTGAAGTAATCAATTTAAAATCAGCTTCTAAAACCTCTTGATTTTTTTGATATAAATGCCATCTTTCAGAAATAGAAATTGGCTGTTCTCCTTTAAATTCAACTAATTTTGAAGCATTACCAATTTTTGCTAACCAGGTATTACCTAGCATTAAAACCTCATTATCAGAAAGATGATAGATAGCTGCTATCAAATCTTCGTTTGGAATTATAGTAGCATTCACTTCAATAACATCCTCTTTTGCTGCTGGAAATTTTTCAGATAGATAATCTTCTGTATTATAGGTTATTACAGTATCAAACAAAAACAATCTCCATCTTTCATCGTTTGTAAAAATCCCAACTCGTAGATTCCCTACAGGCCTAGTTAATGTTAATGGCGCAAAACGCAAATGAAAATTATTGTCGTGAAGTTGAATGTTCATAATTGATAATTTTAACTTTTTAT
>CALPSU020000225.1 GCA_943326315.2 Chryseobacterium gleum | reverse complement strand
TTGTATTTACACCTGTGATAGGTTCAACAATAGGCATCGATCCTATTATTAAATTAACTATTTGAGTTGCCGTACAACCCAATTGCGAAGTTACAGAATAAGTGATATCGCTTGATCCTTGTAATAACGTCGTAACGATTCCTGTTGAAGAAATTGTAGCATTAGTGATAATAGAACTAGTCCAAGTTCCTCCCAATGTTGTATTTGAGAAAGTTGTTGAAGTACCTAAACATACAGTATTAACTCCAGTAATAGGGGCAACTAAAGGTGTAGTATTTACTGTTATTGTTGAATTTTGTACCGAAGTACATCCATTTACCGTTTTTGTATAACTAATTACAGATGTTCCAAAAGTTAAGCCCGAAACCAAACCTATCGTTGAAACAGATGCTATATTAGATGCTGAACTAGACCAAGTTCCACCAGTTGTCACATTTGATAATACAAGATTTGAACCAGTACAAACAGTGTTTCCTCCAGAAATTGCACTCACAATAGGTAAATCATTAATTGTTATTGAATTGGGATTCGTTAAAGTATTTGAACCATTCACATTGGTCGCTACCAAAGTAACCGAATAATTACCAGATGTAGAATAAGTAACTACAGGACTTGCTTCTATAGATGTTGAAGGTGTTCCTCCTGGAAAACTCCAAGAATAACTCGTTGGTGCACCAGTTGAAGTATTTGTAAATGTAATTGTTTGACCTGAACACGAAGAATTTAAACTTGGTGTATAATTAGCAATAGGATTAACAATTGCCGGACCAGTAGCGTTACCATTTAAAAGGAAATTATAGGTTCCTTCATCACAATCATTTGTAGTAAATGAAAGTGTTTCAGAGAAAACTCCACCAGAAGCAGGATTAAATGAAACAACAAAAGTTGTAGTTACACCTGGAGCTATTGTTGTAGATCCAAAAGTAGTTGAAACGGTAAATGAAGTTCCGGTAATAGAAATTGGAGAATTCAATGTTAAATTTGAAGACCCACTATTTTTAATAGTAAAAGTTGAAGTTGAAGTTGTTCCTGAAGCAATTGTCGCGAAATTATAACCTCCTCCATCTAAAATATCATTTCCTGTTTGAGTTACATTAATTTCAGTTGGTGAGGTTGCATTGAATTTAAAATTATCAATGTAAATATTATTGCCATTCGCGGCAACAGCTCTAAATCTAAATTTTACATTTTTAGAAGAACTTGTTACAAAGGGCATTAAATCAATTGTTTCTGTTCTCCAATCTGAAGCACCTACAGGAATATATTCTGAACTTAATACTGAAGTTAAAACTTGTAATGCTGTCCCTAATTTATTATAAATAGGTGTTGCTGTCCATGTTGAACCACAATCTTCTGAAATATCTACATATAATTTTTCATAGTTAGATGTTGAAGTGTTTTTTCTTCTATAGGCCACATCAAATTGAATATTTGCAACTGAAGCATTGCATGGTAAAATAAATATTGGAGTAATTAAATTTTCTGTTCCACCTGTTGCATTTCTAAAACTTGGCATTTGAGCAGCTTTATTTATAGCAACACCAGAAATGGAAGTAGCTGATGCTCCTAACCATTCATAACAATCTGAATTCACATTATTTACAGTCCATTTTAAGTCAGGAGGAAATACGTTAGCCTCAAAATTCTGAACATAGGGTGCAACTATACCATTTGAAACAATAAATGTTAAACTTGTTGTATCGTATAAAGTTGAAGGATCCACAGTTCCGTTTGGTAAAGTTGAAAAAGACTTTATTGTATGCGTTCCAGCAAAAGCAGTGAATGATGGTAAATTTACATTCGCTGAACTACCAGGAGCTATTGTGCCAGAATAAGCAAAAGTAACAACTGTACCATTATCAATTGAATATGAAATTGTTGCAGAGGTTAGATTACTTGAACCTCTATTTTTTAATACAACTGTTGGAATTATACTTCCAATACAGTTATCTCCAAGTGGATTTAAAATATCAACAATTGAAGCATCGTTTGGGTTAGGAGGAGTGCATGCGTCTGAATTTATTAAATTCATTCTCATTGGAGTTGCCTCAAGTACAATTCTCATTCTTGTTTTTTGATCATTTGTAAAAACATTCATACACAAATCATCTGTATAATCCATGTAATTTTCAATCATATCATTACCTGGAAATGCTGTACATGAATTTGTACCTGTTGGGCAACTGTAATTAGCATCGGCAGCAATTGGAGTATCATTACAAAAATCATCTAACCCACAAGTTCCTGTTGCATCCCCCCAAATATGTCTCAAACCTAACCAATGTCCAATTTCATGTGTTGCAGTTCTTCCTTCATTATAGGGTGCTGCATTGTGCGTTACAGAACTTTTCCCTATCGAGTTATACATAAAAACTACTCCATCTGTAGCCAGTGAAGTGGCTCCACAGCCAATTCCACCAATAGGAGACTCTGGAAATTGTGCATATCCTAAAATCCCACCTGTTAAATTACATAACCAAATATTCAAATATTTATTAGGACTCCAACCTCTTGTAGATGAAACTACCCCATTATTGTATGTATATGGTTTTATTGTAGCATCAACATACGTATCGGAATATGGAGGAGCTGAAAAACCCGCTGTAGTTCTATTTATTCTATTTACTCCAGCTTGTCCAGTAGTAAATGCTGATCCATCTGGTCGTCTTTGAGCTAGACAAAACTCAATTTGAGAATCAGCTCCAACTGCATTAGTATTATAACCGTGAGAGCCAATTTTTTTTCTGAAATCTTCATTTAAAATATCAATCTGAGATTGAATTGCTGCTTGAGATACATTTGACCCTGTTCCGATTGCCTCACCATTGTTTATGACATGAAATACTACTGGAATAGTATAAACTCCACCAATCACTCTTTTATTGGAATTTTGTCTGATTTGTTCAGCCATCCATTTCTCAAACTGTTCATGAGTTTCAAGATCAGGATTTTCGACTCTTCTAATTTTTTCCATTTCATCTGTATGACAGCGAATGGTTTGTGCATTTATACCATTAAATCCAAAGGAAATAACAAACATAAATATCCAATTCTTAAAATTGAGTAATTTGTTTTTCATAGTTTTATTGTTTTATTTTTTTAGCGCTTGCAATATATGAACAAAATATCTCGATTTTGTTAAAAAAGTTTGTATTTTTTTAAACTTTTCGATAAATTATAACAAATAATCGACTAATTATATTTTAGAAAAAAGTATATAAAAGATCTTTTAACACAAAATTATAAGATTTTTTTACAAAAAAAGCGATCACTGTCGTGATCGCTTTTAAAAATATTAAAATATATTATTTTCTAATTGTTATTCTAGAAGTAATCAATTTTGAATCAGTTCCTACTTGAATAATATAAATCCCATCTGAATAACTAGATAAATCAAGATCTAAAGTTGTTTGGAATGAAAGTAAATTGTTATTCATCAAAATTCTACCTGCATTATCAAACACAATAACTTTATTAATTCTATCTAAATGTGAGATAATCGTAAAATTACCATTTGATGGATTCGGAAATATTTTAAATTCTGACTCTTTTATCTCATCTAAACCTACACAATCATCTATTAAGATTGTTGTTTGAGCAGTAGCGGAACATAAATTCACATTTGTATAAGTATAAGAAACTGTAGATAACCCTAATGGCAACCCAGATGGATTGAAATGATTATTAGAAATTCCATTTCCTGAATACACACCTCCGACAGGGGATCCTTGAGTTAAAGTAATAGGAGAATCAAAAGTACAAATTGTAGGTAAATTTGAAATTGAAACGGTTGGAACTATATTTATCACAACTGAAACAGCTACACGTGAAGTACTCTCACAAGAACCATTTGATTGACTTGCATAATAAGTCGAGCCGTTTGAAATTTGAAAATTATTCGCTAATGCAATTCCTCCATTCGGAGAAGCGTACCAACGAATATTTGTTCCTATTACAGTCAAAGCAGAAATTATTGTAGGAGAACAAAAATTCTGACTAGGTGAACTTGTTGTTGGAGCTACTGGAATAGAGCCTATAACTACTGAAACAGCAAATCTTGAATTACTTGTACAATTTCCAACTGTTTGAGTTGCATAATAAGTTGTACCTGAAGTTAAAGAAGCTGTACTCAACAATGGAGTTCCTCCTGAGGGTAATGAATACCATTGAATCGAAGTACCTGTTGCCGATAAATTTGAAACAGTAGATGCAGAACAAAAAGATTGACTTGCTGCTCCTGTTGGTGCAGAAGTAACTCCAATAGTTACTGTTACAGCTAATCGAGTTGTACTCTCACACCCCCCAACTGTTTGAGATGCATAGTAAGTTGTTCCTGAAGTTAAAGCAGCCGAATTCAACAAGGCAGTTCCTGATGTTTGCACTGAATACCATTTTATAGCTGTTCCAGTTGCCGTTAAATTAGAAACTGTTGATACTGAACAAAAAGATTGACTTGCTGCACCTGTTGGTGCTGATGTAGATCCAATTGAAACTGTAACTTCTAATCGAGTTGGGCTCTCACAACCTCCAACTGTTTGAGATGCATAGTAAATAGATCCGCTTATTAAGGAAACTGAGGATAATAAAGATACCCCTCCCGATGGAAATGT
>CALPSU020000224.1 GCA_943326315.2 Chryseobacterium gleum | reverse complement strand
TACATAGCGACTATGTTTTCCCTGTAAACATAGGGAATCCAGATGAAATTTCTATCAAAGATTTTGCAGAAGAAATTATAAAATTAACTGGAACTGATCAAAAAGTTGTATTTCAAGATCTTCCCGTAGATGACCCTAAACAACGTCAGCCAGATATTACTAAAGCAAAATCGATATTAAATTGGGAACCAAAAATAGATCGATCAGAAGGCTTAAAAATAACATATGAATATTTTAAAAGTTTATCTCAAGAAGAATTAACAAAAAAAGAACATAACGATTTTGAAAAATATATAATACGATAATGGAATATTTCGCACACGAAACGGCAATTGTAGACGAAGGTTGTATAATTGGAGAAGGTACTAAAATTTGGCATTTTTCACATATTATGTCTAATTGTGAAATGGGAGCTGGTTGTAATATTGGTCAAAATGTAGTTGTGTCTCCTGGTGTAAAACTTGGTAGGAATGTGAAAATTCAAAACAATGTCTCTTTATATACTGGCGTTGAGTGTGAAGATGATGTATTCTTGGGTCCTTCAATGGTTTTTACAAATGTTATCAATCCTAGAAGTGCTGTTAACCGTAAAAACGAATATGCCAAAACCATCGTTAAGAAGGGAGCAAGCATAGGAGCAAATGCTACGATTGTTTGCGGACATGACATTGGAGAATATGCATTTATTGGCGCTGGTGCAGTCGTAACAAAAACTGTTCTACCTTTTGCTTTAGTTGTTGGAAATCCAGCACGTCAAATTGGTTGGATGAGTGAGTTTGGACAACGATTAGAGTTTGATGCAAATGGCATTGCTGAATGCATTGAAAGTAAAGTAAAATATAGTTTAGAAAATAATAGTGTCAAAAAAATAGTAGAATAATGGCAAGTGATAAAAAAATAAAATTTGCAGTTGTTGGTGCAGGTCATATAGGTAAAAGACATGCTGAAATGATTTGCAGAGAGAATGAGGGAGAACTTATTGCAATGGTTGATGTTCGATCTAAAGAAGAATGTGGAGCAGAAAGCTTTGATGTTCCTTTCTTTAAATCAATTGAAGAATTATTGTCATCTGATCTAGATTTCGATGTTGTTAATATCTGCACTCCAAATGGTCTTCATGCCGCTCAAAGTTTATCTGCTCTAGAAGCAAAAAAACATGTAGTTTGTGAAAAACCTATGGGACTTTCTAAAGACAATTGTGAAAAAGTTATTTTCAAATCATTACAAATGTCTAAAAATGTATTCTGCGTTATGCAAAACAGATACTCACCACCTTCTCAATGGATTAAATCTGTTGTTACGGATGGAATATTAGGAGACATATACATGGTTCAATTAAACTGTTACTGGAATCGTGATGATCGCTATTATAAAAAAGGAGGATGGAAAGGTACTCCAGATTTAGATGGTGGAACTTTATTTACACAATTTTCTCATTTTATTGATATAATGTATTGGTTATTTGGTGACATTGATAACATTCAGGGAAGATTTGCTGACTTTAACCATAAAGAAACAACTACCTTTGAAGATTCTGGATTTGTAAGTTTTGACTTTATAAATGGTGGAATGGGAAGTATTAATTATTCAACTTCAGTGGCTGATCAAAACTTAGAAAGTTCTCTAACAATTATTGGTAGCAAAGGTAGTGTTAAAATAGGTGGACAATACATGAATGAGGTAGAAGTCTGTAATATTAAAGATTATGAAATGCCAATATTAGAAGCTTCAAATCCCGCAAACGATTATGGTCCGTATAAAGGTTCTGCTGCTAATCATAATTATGTAATCCAAAATGTAATTAATACTTTAAAAGGAAGAACAACAGCTACTACAAATGCTCTTGAAGGACTTAAAGTAGTAGAAATAATTGAACGTATTTACAAAATAAGAAACGAACAAATTAGTTTGTAATTAATAAAAAATTAAAAATGAATAACTCAATCTATAATAAATTAATAAACAAAGAAGCTAAATTAGCAGTAATTGGCTTGGGATATGTTGGTTTGCCAATAGCATTAGAATTTGCTAGAAAGATTAAAGTAGTTGGTTTTGATATAAATCAAGATCGTGTAAATTTAATGCAAAATAATATTGATCCAAGTAATGAGTTAGTTGCAACTGATTTTGAAGGATGTGATATTCAATTTACTACATCATTAGATGATTTAAAAGATGTTCAGTTTTTTATTGTTGCAGTTCCTACTCCAATTGACAGTTCTAATTTACCTAATTTAAAACCTTTATTAGGTGCAAGTTCTACTGTTGGAAAAGTATTGAAAAAAGGTGATTATGTAGTCTTTGAATCTACAGTTTATCCTGGTTGTACAGAAGAAGATTGTATTCCAGTTTTAGAGCAGGAATCTGGTCTAAAATTTAAAGACGATTTCAAAGTTGGTTATTCTCCAGAAAGAATCAACCCGGGAGACAAAGAACATACTCTTCAAAATGTTATCAAAGTAGTTTCAGGATGTTGTGATATATCATTAGATGAAATTGCTAAAACTTATGAATTAGTCGTTGGTGCAGGTGTTCATAGAGCAACTACTATAAAAGTTGCTGAAGCTGCAAAAATCATTGAAAACACTCAGCGAGATTTAAATATTGCATTAATGAATGAATTATCAATAATATTTAACAAGCTTAAAATAAACACTTTCGATGTCTTAGAAGCTGCTGGAACAAAATGGAATTTTTTAAAATTTTCACCGGGATTAGTAGGTGGTCATTGTATTGGAGTTGATCCATACTATTTAACTCATAAAGCTGCGCAAGCTGGTTATCATTCTAAAGTTATAACTAGTGGTCGTTATGTTAATGATTCAATGGGATTTTATATAGCAAAACAAACAGTTAAAAAAATAATTTCTCAAGGTAAACATATACAAGACGCTAAAGTTTTAGTTATGGGTACAACATTTAAAGAAGATGTATCAGACATTAGAAATTCTAAAGTTATTGATGTAATTAATGAATTAAAATCATTCCAAGTTCATGTAGATTTAATAGATCCACATGCTTCTTCGAAAGAGATGGAACATGAATACGGCGTTGGTTTAATAGAGAAGGCAGGTAATGATTATGATGCAATAATAGTCGCTGTAAATCATAGAGAATACAAAAACATGAATGAATCAGATTTTAAATCATTATTAAAAGATGGAAATGGAGTATTTATTGATGTAAAAGGAATATTTAGAGGTGCAATTAACACTCTAGAATACTGGAGTCTATAATAACAATAAAAATGGAATTTTCTAAAAACATATTAGTAACAGGTGGTGCTGGATTTATAGGATCCCATGTGATTCGCTTATTAGTAAATAAATACCCAGAATACAGAATAATAAATTTTGATAAATTAACTTATGCAGGAAATCTTTCAAATTTGATTGATGTTGAAGTAAAAGAAAATTACAGTTTTGTAAAAGGAGATATTTGTTCAGAAAATGATGTAAAAATAGCATTTGAAAAGTTTAATATATCAGATATAATTCATCTTGCAGCTGAATCTCATGTAGATCGATCTATTGAAGGACCTATGGATTTTGTTTTAACAAATGTTGTTGGTACAGTTAATCTTCTTCAAGTTGCTAAATCATTTTGGAAGGGAGAAGATCATGTATTTCACCATGTTTCAACAGATGAAGTTTTTGGAAGTTTAGGAACCGAAGGATTGTTTATGGAATCAACATCTTATGATCCTAGAAGTCCTTATTCTGCATCTAAAGCATCATCAGACCATTTTGTAAGAGCATTTTTTCATACTTACGATTTTCCAGTAAAAATGTCTAACTGTTCTAATAATTATGGTAGCCATCATTTTCCGGAAAAATTAATTCCATTAGTAATACATAATATCGTTAATAAAGTATCAATTCCTGTTTATGGAAAAGGAGAAAATATAAGAGATTGGTTGTGGGTAGAAGATCATGCCCGAGCAATAGATGTAATTTTTCATAAAGGTAAACTAGGGGAATCATATAATGTTGGTGGATTAAATGAATGGACAAATATTGATTTGGTGCGTTATTTATGTCAAATACTAGATTCTAAATTAAATCGTGATAGAGGAGAAAGTGAAAAATTAATCACCTTCGTTAAAGATCGAGCAGGACACGATGCTCGTTATGCTATTGATGCATCAAAACTCGAAAAAGAACTTGGTTGGATTCCATCAATTCAGTTTGAAGAAGGTTTAGAAAAAACTGTAGATTGGTATTTAGAAAATCAGGAATGGATAGATAAAGTGACATCTGGATCATACCAAGATTACTACGATAAAATGTATAAATAATTTCAAGAAACAAAGTGAAATAATCTTATGGGATTTCTTTCAAATTTATTTTCAAAAAAACAACCAATTTTAACTGCAGACTTATCTACTTTAAAAACAGATATGCATAGTCATCTAATACCCGGAATTGATGATGGATCTAAATCAATGGATGAAACAATTGCTATGGTTTCAAAATTCAAAGAATTAGGATACAAAAAAATAATTACGACTCCTCATGTGATGAGTGATTTTTACAAAAACACACCTGAAACAATCTTGGGGGGATTAGAAGAAGTTAAAATAGAATTAAAAAGAATAAATTTAGATATTGAGATT
>CALPSU020000223.1 GCA_943326315.2 Chryseobacterium gleum | reverse complement strand
TTTCTTTTACGCTCAATTTGGACAAAACAATTTTAATTTAACTTCTAAATTGAATACAGGAGCTTTTATCCACGATTTTGTGGGTGAATATAAAGTTCATGGTAAAATGTTATCGCTTGGTACTGGTTTGAGTGGATGGAGTGGATTAACTAGATTTTCAGCTCCTGCAGTTGGGTCGATTTTAGGTGCTGACGCTCCATTATATCAACAAGTTACAAATGGTATTACAGATCAATTTCTTCGTAAATTATCTATTTATGCTAAAGGTAAACTTGGAAAGTTAGATTATAGATTAGCAATTTCTAACCCGATGACTGCTCAAAACAGTACTGTTGATATTGGAAAATTAAATTCAAATAGTGCTACTTATTCATTAAGACCGCCACAACTTCAAACTCAAGGATATTTGAATTATCAATTCTTTGATCAAGAAGATAATACGTTAGCTTATACTACTGGGACATACCATGGTAAAAAGAAAATTTTAAATATTGGTGTTGGTTGGATTCAACAGAACAAAGCTTTATGGCACACAGATAATTCAAGTGGAAAATTAGACACTATTAATGATAACATGAATTTATATGGTGCAGACGTGTTTTTTGAGATACCTTTAAGTGAAAAACGTAACTGTATTTCAGCTTATGTTGCTTATACAGATTATCAAATGGGGAAAAATTATATCCGAAACTTAGGTGTGATGAATCCTTCAAATGGTTTAAATGGAGTTAACTCAACAGCAAGTGGTAATTCAGTTCCACTTATCGGAACTGGTCAATCAATTTTTGCTCAATTAGCTTACAAATTCAAAGATAATTTATTGGTAGAACAAGGTACCTTTCAAATTTATGGAAGTGCTCAAATTTCAAAATACCAAGCTTTAAACAATAATATGATGCTATATGAAGGTGGTATAAATTGGTTGATTAATGGAGATCACCATAGTAAATTAACTTTATCGTATCAATCTCGTCCAGTATATAACTTACAGGCAGATGGCACAAGTAATTATAACACAAGAAGAGGAATGGCGGTATTACAATATCAAATTTCACTTTAAAGCTATTAGAACTTATTTTCAATTAAAGCATCATTCAAATTTTGAGTGATGCTTTTTAGTTTTAAGGAGATTAGCGACTATATTAGCTAAAAACATGATCTTTATAATATTAAAGAAAAACGAAAACCAAAGTTATTTCAATCAAGAATCAGAACGCTTGATATACCGAAAGCTTACTGAAAATGACATCGAAAGCTGGACTGAATTTTTCGTCAACAACGATCGATTAAACTTTTTAGGAATTGATGAAAAAAGGAGTAGAAATAGTTTAGCTTCAGAATGGATTCATAGACAACTTGAAAGATATGATCAAGATGGTTTCGGGCACTTAGCTTTAATTAAAAAAATAAGCGGAGAATTTATTGGTTTAGCAGGAATATTATCCAGAGAAATAGGTGGGAATCATGAACTTGAAATTGGTTATTCATTGAAACCTACTTTCTGGAAAAAAGGATATGGATCTGAAGCGGCTATTCAAATTAAAAAATTTGGAATAGAGAACAATATTTCAAACCGATTTATTTCTATTATTCATAAAGAAAATATTGATTCAATAAATGTTGCTAAAAAAAATAATATGATTGCGTTGTATGAGAGTAATTATTTAGGAATGGATGTAATTGTATTTGGAATAGAAAATTATTAAAAAAACAATTTGGCTTACTTATTGTATTTTCTAAAATTAATAAGCTATTTGATTGATTTTCTTTAATTTCGAACTATGAAAAACACTATAACCCTTTCTGTATTAACAATTCTATTTTTTGTTAATATAATTTTCTCTCAATCTACACCCGGAGTAAATTGTCCAATAATACCTAAACCTGTAGTTTACAGAAATATGACTGGTAATTTTGATATTATTGATAAACAACTAATAATTAAATCAACAAATTTACCCCTAGAAATCGGTTCTTATCTTAAAAGTCAACTTGAATCAACTTTTTCAATTAAGGCAACTCTTGATGATCAAGTTGGAAATATTAATTTTAGAAAAATTAGAAACGTACCAAAAGACAGCTATTCTATTGATGTAAAGGATGACATCACAATCACTTATAGTTCAGATGAAAGTTGCTTTTATGCTGTAAATTCTTTACTTCAATTAATTGAGAAAAATGAAACTAATTTATTCATTCGAAATTGTTTTATAAATGATTATCCTCGATTTGAATGGAGAGGAATGCATTTAGATGTTAGTAGACATTTCTTTACAATTGAAGAAGTAAAAAGATATATAGATTTGATGGCATTATATAAATTCAATACGCTACATTGGCATTTAACAGATGACCAAGGTTGGAGAATTGAAATTAAAAAATTTCCAAAATTAACTGAAATTGGAGCTTATAGAGACAGTACAATTATTGGCCATTATAATAATTCACCTCGTATATATGAAAAAAAACGTGTCGGTGGTTTCTATACTCAAGATCAAATAATCGATATTGTTAATTATGCTTCAAAAAAATATATTTCCGTTGTTCCTGAAATTGAAATGCCTGGACATAGTAGAGCAGCTTTAGCTGCATATCCTGAATATTCATGTACAGAAAAACAGCAACCTGTACCTGGCTTATGGGGTATATTTGAAGACATTTATTGCTCTAAACCAGAAACAATTGATTTTCTTCAAAAAATATTAGATGAAGTTATTCCATTATTTCCTTCCTCGTACATCCATATTGGAGGTGATGAAGCTCCTAAATCTAGGTGGCTAGAATGTCCAAGATGCCATAAAACAATGGAAGAACATGGATTGAAAGATGTTAATGAATTACAATCCTATTTCATAAAACAAATGGATATCTACTTAACATCTAAAGGAAAAAAATTAATTGGTTGGGATGAAATTCTAGAAGGAGGTATTTCTCCGAACGCTACAATTATGTCTTGGCAAGGTGAAAAAGGAGGTATTGAAGCTGTAAAACAAAAACACAATGTTGTAATGACACCAATAAATGAATGTTACTTTGATCATTATCAAAGTAATAACCCTAATGAACCGTTAGCAATTGGAGGATATTTACCAATCGAAAATGTATATAATTACAATCCTATTCCAAAAGAATTAAACGCAGAAGAAGCTTCATATATTCTTGGATCACAAGCAAATGTTTGGACAGAATATATTTCTACTATGAATCAATTAGAATATATGGTTTTTCCTCGTGCTTTAGCAATGTCGCAGGTACTTTGGTGTAGAGAACAAAAACCCGACTTCGAAGATTTTAAATCAACGATTATTAATTTTCAGTTTCCCTTTTTAGAAAGATACAAAGTAAATTATTCAAAAGCAATTTTAACTCCTGATAAACAATAATAAACTCTTATGAAATCAATACTCTTACTTTTATCAATCGTCTTTTTACCAACTCTTTTTTCATTAACTTCGGATTGTAACGAAACATTTCCATTGAATCAGCAGATTATAGAATTTGTGAACTCTAACATGAATAAAAAAGTTGGAAAAGGTGAATGTTGGGATCTTGCAAATGAAGCCTTGACTCTCGTTCAAGCAAAATGGGATGGTAAATTACAATATGGAAGAATACTTGATTACAAAAAGGAATGTATCTATCCTGGTGATATTATTCAATTTGAAAAAGTAAAAGTAAAATATACCGAAAACAAAATAACTTACCAAGAAGCAATGCCTCACCACACAGCAATCATTTACGAGGTAAAAGGTACAGGTGATTATATGCTAGCTCATCAAAACACAGCATATACAGGTAGAAAAGTTGGGAAAAGCGCTTTGAATTTAAGCAATATTACCGGTGGAAAATTTAGTATTTATCGGGCTGAAAAATAAAAAAAACTCGCACCTTTAAAGTACGAGTTTGAATTTTATTTTATCACGGAATTATCCTCCCCCTTAATTCCTTGCTCTAACGTTTAGTCTTCGAAAGCATTGCTTTCTCTCCTCCAAAGGGGGAAACTAATTCTCTATACGAAATTAAAACTTAGACAATTCAACTAATGCAGTTTCAAACCTACCTTTTGGTAAAAATTGGTGTTCTAAATCTGCATCAAAAGGAACTGGAGTATCTATTGAAGCGATACGTTTAACTGGAGCATCTAAATCGTTAAAACAATTCTCATTGATCAATGCTACTAGCTCTCCTCCTATTCCACCTGTCATACAATCTTCGTGCAATACAATTACTTTTCCTGTTTTTCTAACAGCACTATAAATTGCTTTTGTATCCAAAGGTAAAAGAGTTCTTAAATCTATTAATTCCGCTTTTATTTCTGGATGTTTGTCTAAAATTTCTTTCGCCCAGTGAACCCCCATTCCATAAGTGATAATCGTTAAATCATCTCCTTCACGAACTGTTCTTGCTTTTCCAATTTCTACGGTAAAATAATCGTCAGATACTTCTTCCTTTAAACTTCTGTATAAATTCTTATGCTCAAAAAACATAACTGGATTTGGATCTTCAATTGCTGCATTTAATAATCCTTTTGCATCTTCTACAGAAGAAGGATAAACGATTTTCAATCCTGGCGTATGGAAGAACCAAGCTTCATTACTTTGAGAATGAAAAGGTCCAGCAGCTGATCCAGC
>CALPSU020000222.1 GCA_943326315.2 Chryseobacterium gleum | reverse complement strand
GTCTGCTACAGCATTGGTTCTTTTTTCTTTAAAGACTGTGTAAACCGCATAGAATTCGTCTCTAATCGGGTCATCTTCACGAACATATTCAACACTTTCTCCATTGGCTTTCGCTTCCAATACAGCAACTTGTTTTTTTCGTTCCTCTTCTAACACATAATCGTCGAAACGTGTTCTCAATTCATTTACATCACGGTCAACTGAAAGTACGTTTTCATTTGCTGTTAATGTTTTCAATTCATCTAAAAATGCCATTTTTTCCATAGCGCAGAAGTTTTAGGGTTTAACCTACAGTTGTTTGTACCATGTCGAAATTCGCTAAAGCAACAAATTGCTCAATACGATTTTCAACATCTTGTTTTGTTATATTTAATAATTTTTCTGTTCCAAATTTTTCAACACAAAAAGAAGCCATTGCCGAACCATGAATAATTGCGCGCTTCATGTTATCAAAAGTAATGTCGTCAGTACTTGCGATGTATCCAATAAAACCACCTGCGAAAGTGTCTCCTGCTCCTGTTGGATCAAAAACATCCTCTAAAGGTAAAGCTGGTGCAAAGAATACTTTTTCTTCATTGAATAATAAAGCTCCGTGCTCTCCTTTTTTAATAATCAAATATTTAGGTCCCATTTCACGGATTACCTTTGAAGCTTTCATAAGAGAATATTCTCCTGAAAGTTGACGAGCTTCTTCGTCGTTTATGATTAAAACATCTACTAAATTTATTGTTTTTTTCAGTTCATCCATAGCAATATCCATCCAAAAATTCATCGTATCCATTGCGATTAATTTCGGACGAGTAGCCAATCTTTCGATTACGCTTCTTTGAACTTGTGGGCTTAAATTTCCTAAAATTAAGTAGTCTACTCCTTGGTAACTTGTAGGAATAATTGGATCAAAATTTTCTAATACATTTAATTCTGTAACCAAAGTGTCACGAGAATTCATATCGTTGTGGTAACGACCAGACCAGAAAAATGTTTTTTCTCCATCTTTTATTTGTAAACCTTCTAAATCAACTCCTTTTTCGGTTAATTTATCCAACATTTCTTTTGGGAAATCATCGCCAACTACTGAAACTATTTTTTGATTTTGTTCATAAAATGACGCTGATAAAGCAATATATGTACCTGCTCCACCAATAATTTTATCTGTTTTTCCAAAAGGCGTTTCAATTGCATCAAAAGCCACACTACCAACTGTCAATAAACTCATCTTTTATATTCTTGATTTTAGAATACAAAAATAGGGAAAAGTATTGATAGTAAGTGTCTTTCAGGTACTTTCTTATTTTTCTTCTAAATTTTCATTAGAAGAATCATTAAGAGCTTCAAATTGTTTACTTAAAGATTCATACCGTTTGATATTTTGACGAGTTTGAGTCGCTAATAAAACGTCTTTGTTTTTTTCTGATTGAATTACTTCTTGTTCTAATTTTTCAATTTTATCTCTTATTATATTTTGAAAATATTCTATAAATTGAGGTATATACATTTTAGAATATTGACTGCCATTTTCCTTTAAATAAGTATAAATAGAAACTGAATTCTCAAAAATATCTATATCTTGTCTTGTAACAAAAATCGTATATGAATTCAACATACTTATTTCATCTAATCCACTTAATTTATCACCAAGTAAGGTTTTCTCAAAAAATGAATGTGCTTCAGCTGTAGCGTTTTCACTGTAAATTTCTCCAATTCCAACTAACAAAGTAGATGTTGGTGTATCCTCCAGTTTTTTAGCTTTTATCAATGCTAATTCGGTATTGATTTTTCCTAAATTAACCAAAGCCGTAGCATTCACTAAATAAGACTGGTCTTTGTCTAACCGATCAACTAAGATTGTTTCTAATTCTTTTTGGTCCAATAAACTAGAAATAAAAGAAAGTGCTTGTGACCTAACGTGAGAATTTGAATCCGTTATTGCCATTGATTTTATAGTATTCAAGGCTATTAATTTTGAATCCTCTTTTAATTTTAATGCTCGTTCAATTGCTGTTAATCGTATATTCCAAAATGGATCTTTCAAAGCATCCAAAATTAATTGTTCAGGATGATTATTATATGCTTTTGTTCCTTCAATTAAACCCTCTTTTCTTGCTTTATATGTTCCTCCATTGTAAAATTGATAAACATATTGTTCTAACGGTTTTGTTTCCCGAATTTTGGCTAATAGCATTTGTTGATCATCCACTATTACACATTTAAGATCTCCTTTATAAGCGAAATTAAAAGTCTCACTTAATTTATCTACAACTATTTTATGAATGTGTTTTCCTTCTGAATCGAAAACAGCTATTTGCATTGGTAATTTGAAAATTGGTGCTAATTCTAAATTTTGATTTTGTTCTATTACTATAGAAACCGTTGAATCACTTTTACGATTCATTTGTTTGAAATCCAAAATTGGATGTGCTGAACCTAAATACCATTGATTAAAAAACCAGTTTAAATCTTCACCACTTACTTCTTCAAATGCTAAGCGTAATTGTGTAAACTCTGCAGCTTTAAATTTATTGTTTGTTAAATAAATATTTATCCCTTTGAAAAAAGCTTCATCACCTAAATAGCTTCTCAGCATGTGCAAAATTCTACCCCCTTTATTATAAGAATGTCCATCAAACATATCTTCTTTGTCCTTGTAATCAAACCATACTAAATTATGATATCCGTTTGTTTGAGCAGACTGAAAATATCCATCCGCTTCTTTTTCAGCATTGAATGCAGCTTCATCTAATCCAAATTTATGTTCATCCCATAAGTACTGAGAATAATTAGCAAAGGATTCATTTAAAGTTAAGTTAGACCAAGATTCACAAGTTACTAAATCTCCAAACCAATGGTGAAATAATTCATGAGCTATTGTAGATTGATCATTGTCGTCTAATAATTCACGCTCTGTTTTATATGCAAAATCTCCGAAAATTACAGCTCCAGTATTTTCCATAGCTCCTGAAACATACTCTCTAACAACCATTTGAGAATATTTATCCCACGGATATTCCACACCTAATATTTTTGAGAAAAAAGCTATCATGTTGGGTGTTTCTCCAAAAATAGCTTTTGCACTTTTCTCCCATTCTGGTTCAACGTAATAGTTTACATCCATTTTTGATCCATCTGGTCGAGTATAAAAATCTTTAACCATTTTAAATTCTCCAATTCCCATCATGAACAAATAAGGAGAATGGGGTAAATCTTGTTTCCAATAATCTGTTCTAGTTCCAGCTGAATTCGATTTTGAACTTATTAATTTACCATTCGAAAGAGTTGTGTACTTAGAATCAACTGTGATGTAAATTTCTTGCGTAGATTTTATGTTCGGTGAATCAATTGTAGGAAACCAAACAGAACTTGACTCAGATTCTCCTTGGGTCCAAATTTGAGGCATTTGAGATTTTTCTTCCCCTTTTGGATTTATGAAATATAGCCCTTTATCCGATGTGATTGCGTCGCTACCAGAAATAGGTCGACTTTCTGGATTAGAAATATATTCAATTTTAACAGTATAATTCTCAGTTCTTTTATATGTTCTATCTAAATTAATCTTAAGTAGATCTTTGTTATATATGAATTTCAAAGGTTTATTATTTAAAGAAACCGTTTTTATTTCCATTCCTTTAGCATCTAAAATCAAGCTGTCAGAATTGTAGAAATGAGGCTTAGCAGTAATAAAAGCAACTCCATTCATTTTAGAATTTGCCCAATCAAAATTTACCTCCAATTTTGTATGAATAATATCTGTAAGTATTGTTCTAGATTCTCTATATACTGTTCTTTCTTGTGCAATAGTTGGCTGAATTGTACCATTTGAAATAGGTTTATCGGTAAATTCTAATTCTTGAGCTGCAGTTTGATTTAACTCTTCCGATTTCTCAGATTTATTATGAATTCCACAACTAAATATAAAAGTTACCAATGGAAAAATAAAATATAATGTTTTTCTAGTCATTTGTTAAATTATAAGATTATTTACAAAACTGTTAAATTATTTTGGATTCATCTATAAGAAATAGATAATTGGCAATTTTTGAATAGCTAAAATAAATTTAAATAGGATATACTAATATCAAGTACTAGTTATGAAAAAACATAATCTATTCATTTTTTAACAAAACAATTAAACGGGCAAATTATAATAGCTATTCTAATAGAATTGAATATCTGCTAAAATAAACTATAGCTTAATTTTAATCCCTAACCCACTTTGCATACTAGCATTTGTGTATGTCGAAAGTCCAGAAATATTAATGAAATTGATTGTCGGACGTGATTCAATAAATAAGTGAACTCGCTTTAACAATTCACTTTTATTGCAAACAATGAAATCTATTCCAAGAGGAACATATGCCGAATAAGAATACGAGTTTTTATTTTTAAACGCTTCGCTTGAAATAGTGCTTACATCTTGTTCAGAACCATCGTATGTTATTGTATTAGAATGTTGTATTTCAGTTAAATCGTTGAAAATAATTCCGAATGTTCCTCCTAAACCAGTGTATATTGAAACTCTTTCTCCAAGTTTAGCTTTAAAAATATAAGACACATCAAGGCGTATTTGTTCATATGTATTCTTCATTGAATATTTGTCGGTATAATTCGAATATAGATAAGACTTTTGTCCAGTTTTTGTTGACACAACTGTATCGTATATACTACTATTTTCATTTATAT
>CALPSU020000221.1 GCA_943326315.2 Chryseobacterium gleum | reverse complement strand
TTTGATGGAAAAGCTCCTTGACCATATCCACTAGAACATCCACAATGACAATGACAACTTCCATGACTATGACAATGACAATGTCCTTTTCCACAACCAATTTCCCCATGTCCTTCATGTGACATTAATTTTTGAAGTACAATTCCTTCTGGTGTAGTTGGATTTTTAAAATGAAGTTCTGCTAAAACAAATGTTTGGTGTTCTTTTTCAAATGTATTTTGAACGAATACAGATTCAATCATAGATATAGGAATTGATTCCCAATGTTCCATATCCCCTTTTCGAGAAAACAATAATTCTGTTTCGCTAACTGATTTTTTCACTACCCCTTTGATTGAAAAAGAAGGTTTCAAATTGTTTGTCGTAAGTTGATCTAAAAACTCTTTTGGTGATAATTTTTCCATAATACTTTATTTTTATTGCAGTACTAACATTAGTAGCCAAAACAAATTTAGAATCTGCACTCTTTCAGATAAATGTTAAATCTCAAATTAGAAGATGATTAAAATATAGATTAATTTATAAATCATAATTTATTCAATATTCTGATAAGCAATACAAAGCAACTTGACTAAAATCATTTCTTCTAAATGTAATACTTTAGACATTTGTGGCACTAAATAATTTAATAGTATACCCATGAAATTAATAACATCCCCAAAGTCTGTTTATCTTTTAAATGCAGGGATAGAAGTACTTCATTCTCAAAGCAATGAATGGTTAAGTGAAATTGCATTTTGGAGAGATGAAACTGCATTCTTCTATGCTTTAGTAGTAAACAAAACGCTTACATCTGTTCCAATAGCAGCTAAAGAAATCCTCCAAGACATTGAAAAGGAATTAGTCTCTATCAATAGTGGTGAGTTAGTGGATTTACAGAAAGAAGTTATGAAACACGAGATGAATTTGAGTCACTTACTGAAACATCAAAATGATGAAGAAGAGGAAGATTATAGAAGAGAACATCGATTAATGGAAATAAAATTTTACGAAATGGAACGACGTTTCAAAACACTTAAAAAAGTAATTTTCGGATTAGTGAAGTTAACAAATAAAAAATAAAAATCGAAAGTTATGTCAAAGAGAAAGCGTAAGAATGAGTCTTTTGTTCCAGATGAACCCAGATTACCAGAGATACCTGAAAAACAGGAAGAACCTCCCTATAAAGAACCTTATGAACCAGAGATTTTCCCTGAAGAAAATCCGATTATCTCTGTTCCTGAAAGATCGGACACATCTCCTCCAGAAATTGATTAAATGAAAACATATTCTCTAAAAGATTTTTTTTCTGAAGTTGGCGACATTAGTCATTTTGTAATTACTTTTTTCAGAGAAGCTTTCAGACCAAGGTTTGAATTTTCTGAATTAGTTCAACAATGTTTTTATGTAGGTAATAAAACTCTTCCCCTTGTTGGGTTAACGGGATTAATTATGGGTTTAGTTATAACAATTCAATCGCATCCTTCTTTGGAGACTTTTGGAGCTGAATCTTGGTTACCTTCTGTTGTTTCGGTTTCTTTATTACGAGAAATTATACCTGTAATAACAGCTGTAATATGTGCAGGTAAAATCGGTTCTAGTATTAGTGCTGAACTTGGATCAATGAAAGTGACAGAACAAATCGATGCTATGGAGGTTTCAGGAACAAATCCATTTAAATATCTAGTTGTAACTAGGGTTATTGCAACGATGTTAATTATTCCAATGCTTGTTATTATAAGTGATGCGATTGCATTATTCGGAGCTTATATTGGAATGAATATGAAACAGGTAATAAGTTTAGAACTTTACTCTAATCAAATTTTTGACAAACTTACTTTTAGCGATATCATTCCGTCGATAATTAAGTCTTTTTTCTTTGGATTTGCAATAGGTATAATTGGTTGTTTCAAAGGATTCAATACTAAAAATGGAACACAAGGTGTTGGACAAGCAGCAAATTCTGCGGTAGTTGCTTCCACTTTTGTGGTTTTTATTATTGATTTGGTAGCAGCTCAAATTGCCGATATTTTTCAACTAACATGAGTTACAATACCCCTACTCCAGTAATTCAAATAAAAGGACTAAAAAAATCTTTTGGCAAGAATCATGTTTTATGCGATTTAAATCTCGAATTACAAGATGGTGAAAATATTGTAGTTCTAGGGAAATCTGGATCAGGGAAATCGGTACTTATAAAGTGTATTATTGGATTAATTCAACCTGATTCTGGAAGTATAAAAGTATTCGGAGAAGAAGTTACAACTCTTTCTCACAGTAAACTCGATGAAATGAGACTGAAGGTTGGTTTTCTCTTCCAAAGCAATGCTCTATATGATTCCATGACTGTTAGAGAAAATTTGGAATTTCCATTAAGAAGGCATTGGGGAAGAAAATTCATGAAAAATTCAAATGATTTAATAGTTGAAGCACTTACAAATGTTGGACTTTTAGATACTATAGACATGATGCCTTCTGAACTTTCAGGAGGAATGAGAAAAAGGATTGCTTTAGCTAGAACGCTGATACTTAAACCAAAAATAATTTTATACGATGAGCCAACAACGGGTTTAGATCCGATAACAGCAAAAGAAATAAGTAATTTAATGTTAGAAATTCAAAAAAAATACGAAACATCTTCTATAATTATTTCACATGATATGAATTGTGTAAAAATAACCGCTAATAGAATCGTACTTCTTGTTGATGGAAAGTGTTATGCTTCAGGATCCTATGACGAACTTTTAGAATCTACTGACATTAAAATTAAACAGTTTTTTGATTAATCCTAAATTATAAAACATATAAAATGAATACGCAATCTGAAAATAGAATAAAATTGGGGGTATTTGTATTAATTGCAACTCTATTTTTAATTCTAGGACTATACAATATTGGGAGTAAAAAGAATTTTTTTAGCTCAAAAATAAATGTAAGTGCAAAATTTGACGATATACTAGGTTTATTACCTGGAAATAATGTACGTTTCAATGGTATCAATATTGGCACTGTCTCTAAAGTTTATGCGATTTCCGATTCTATTATAAAAGTTGAGTTTACAATAAATGAAGATGAGACAAAATATATTTCTAAAAATGCTATTGCTTCAATAGGAACAGATGGTTTACTTGGAAATAAATTAATAAATATTTCTTCCGGAAAGGTTGATGGAAAAACTATTAAAGAAGGAGATAATCTAGGAACATTAAAGTCGCTTAAAATAAACCTAGCCATGAGAACTCTAATTAATTCAAACGAAAATGTAAAAAAAATCACAGAAAACTTAATAAATATTACAGAAAGTTTTAATAATGAGGCTTCGCTTTGGAAACTTTTAAATGATCCTGAAATTTCAAAAAATGTAAAAAATGCTATAGTTGAATTCAAACAAACAGGTGCCAACTCTGCAATTATCACAGGAGATTTAAGTAAAATTATTAAAGATGTTTTAAACGGAAAAGGTTCTGTAGGAGCGCTACTTATGGATACTTCTATTTCACATAGATTGAATCAAACAGTTGTTAAAATTGAAAAAATAAGTGACTCTATCGCTATTATTTCAGGAAATTTCAATGAAATAGCTAAAACAATTAACAATAAAAATGGCACAGTAGCCAGACTTCTTACGGACACAACTTTTGTTCATAATCTAAATAAAAGTATGGAAAACATAAAAGATGGATCTCAGGGATTTAACGATAATATGGAGGCTTTAAAACACACTTTCCTTTTTAGGAAATATTTTAAAAAACAAAATAAAAAAAAGAAAAATTAATAATTTAAAATTTAATATCATGTCAAAATTTAATGAACTAATAAACTCAGAACAACCAACCTTGGTAGATTTTTTTGCAGAATGGTGTGGACCATGTAAAGCGATGACTCCTGTGCTTCAAGATGTAGTTTCAAAAATAAATGGAAAGGCAAAAATCATCAAAGTTGACATAGACAAAAATTCATCCGTTGCTACAAAATATAATGTAAAATCTGTCCCTACTTTAATCCTCTTCAAAAATGGAGAAATTAAGTGGCGTCAATCTGGAGCCTTACCTGCAAAACAACTAATCAAAATACTTCAAGATTTTAGTTAAAAAAATTTATTAACACTAATAAAATATCAACTAGTATTTAAAAAATATCTAAATAATAAAAATATTTACGAATGAAAAAAATAATAATAAATAGTATTATTTGCATCTTATTTACGGGTGTAATAATAGCGCTAGTCTCTGTAAATAAAGAACAAATCCATTCTGGAATTCACGGAGGGAAAGTTAAGTCGGTGGGTGAATATTACATCGAAACTAAAGTGCTACCTGACTGTGTTTATGCATACCTATTAATCGAGGAAGATAAGCCAATCAGTAACATAAACAGTAGCTGTGAAATAACTTTTTACTTTAACGATAAAAAAAGTATTAACCTTCATTTAAAACCATTTCGGGATGATGGTTTTTTTGCACCTGGTGAAGAAATATTAGGATATACTGCTTTTAATATTCAGTTTATTTTAAATGGAAAATCAATTTCAACAACTTTTGAAAATAATAATTCAGAAATCATCGTTCATCATTAAATTTAAAATATCATACTCAAAGTCTCCCTCTTTGGAGAGGGATTAAGGGAGAGGATTTGTGGAAATAGTTTTAAGGTATAATTGAAGATTAATATTATCCTCCCCCTCGTTCCTGTATCTAACGTTCAGTCTTCGAAAGCAGTGCTTTCTCTCCTCCAAAGGGGGAAGATAGATTAAACCA